>QNVI01000060.1 GCA_004348015.1 Thermoproteota archaeon
GTTTTATTGCCCCAAGAAAATTATTTGCTAAAAAGCTTATAAGCTTCTTGCCTTAATAGTATGTTTGGTGTTGGATGTGGGCGAGCTTAGCAGGCAATGAGCCTGCATCTCCCCGAAGCTGACGGCGGGGACTGAAATCATGATGTTGCACTCGTGAGGGGCTCCCGAGAGGTGAGGGAAAACCCTAGTGGGTGTAGAACCCCCGTCATTCATGGCGGGGAGCCGTCAGTATGCCATAGAACTTAAATTCTATCATATATAATAAAATCTCCTTTATCTACTTTTTTAATATTCACTATTTTTTAGTATAAGGAAATAAGCGAAAAGTAAAAATGAGGAAAATAATATATGTTATTTGATTTAGTAATTGGTGAGGATTTATGAGTAGTATTGAAAAGATGAATCAAGCAATTACTATATTACAAAGAGTTGTAGGAGATACTGGTATTCCAAGAAATATAAGAAGAGCAGCTTCTGAGGCTATTAAGATACTACAAGGTACTACATATAGTAATGCAGTTAGAGCTGCTAATGCCATAAGTATTCTAGAAGAATGCACTCAGGATCCCAATATTCCTCTATTTGCTAGAACTGCTATATGGCAAGCAATTAGCCTACTTGAACAAGTTACAGACTAATTAAGAACTAATCTAATAATTTGGCAAAATTGATTACTGTTCCTCTTATATCTTTTGATTTATATATACTTCTTCCAATTATTACATGCCACTTTTTTTTCATTATTTTTGAGCATATGCTTATCTCTCCACCTTGCTCCCCAATACCTGGAAGATAATATATTGGTGAATCTACTATAGCATCAATTTCTTTCTTATATCTTTCAAGTAATTGATAATTATTTCCTGGAAGTACATAATCTTTAACTCCTAATTGAGCAGCAATTTTAAAAATTTTTAAAGGAGCATTATCTTCTATAAATCCTCCATTACTACTCAAGAAATCATTTATTGTCATGATGGCACCAACTATTGGTGTAATTCCTACTTCCTTAAGCGCTTCTATCCATGAAGTTTCAGAAGAAGGACCACATAATGGAAATAATATTGCATAATCTATATTTGTAGTTTTTAGTAAATTTGAAAAGATTTTTGACATATGAGGAACATCAGTTCCTCCTTTTTGATGATCATATATAATTGATTTTTCTGTAATTTTTCTAATTTCTGAAACTACATAAGGTAAGCCATAACGTAAAGCTAAACTAAATCCTATTTTATATCCGCTTACTTCTTCAATATCATATGTTTGAGAAACTATTTTTATTAAATCTTCTATTGATTCAATATCACATGAAATTACTATACTTTTATCTCTTTTTATTTTCATATTATTGTCTTCCTCCATATTCTTTTAGATATTTCATAATTTTCTCTAAATCTTCTTCTTTGATATACCTCATTTCTAAAGCAGTATTTATTATATCTTCTATACTTACTATCGCTTTTACAGGTATGCCATATTTTATTTCAAATTCTTTTACTGCTGTTAAATCTGTTTTCCCTTTTTCTAATCTATCTACTGCAATAATAATAAAACATACTTTTGCGTTGAAAGAAGATATTATCCTTAAAATCTCTTCTTTTGTTTCTCCAGTAGTTATAACATCATCAAGTAATAATACTCTATCTCCTTCTTTTATCTCACCAATTATCATTCCTTTTTCTCCATGATCTTTTATTTCTTTTCTATTAAATGCAAATCTCTTACAAATTCCAAATATATTATTTAATGCTATAGCTGTGGATACAACAATAGGAATTCCTTTATATGAAGGACCAAATAAAACATCAATTTTATCAATAATATTATATCCTATTATTGCTTTTGCATAGAATTCTCCAAGTTTTGATATGTTTTTTCCATCTATTATTTCTCCAATATTAATGAAATATGGTGAAATTCTTCCACTTTTTAATTTAAATTCACCAAATCTCACTGCTTTTGTTTCAAGTAAAAATTTTACAAATTCTTTTTTTAATTCATTCAATCTTTATCCTCCTTCCACTTGGGCTTCTCTTATAATTACCAAAATCTTTTCCAATTTTTAATATAGAGTAAGGAATAACAGGTCCATCTACACAAGTTCTAAGTCCATCTAATGCACAACTTCCACAAATTCCTATCCCACATTTCATATATCTTTCTACAGAACAAAATATTTTACATGGACTAACGGCTTTTGATTCTATTTCTGAGGCTTTAATAAGCATTTTTTCAGGTCCGCAATTAAAATATTCTCCATTATTTAATTCTATTATATCTGTAACTAATCCTCTAATTCCAAGACTTCCATCTTCTGTTGCAACTTTTACATCTGTAATCTCTCTTAAGCTATCATAAAGTGGAAGCTCTGAAATATTTTTACCTCCTATTAAAATTGATGAAACCTTATCTTTGAAAGCTTTTGCTATAAAATGAATTGGTGCAACTCCTGTTCCTCCTGCAACTAAATTTACATTTGAATTTGGAATATAGAAATTACCATATGGTCCTCTTATCAATATCTTATCTCCTTCTCTCAATGATGTTATATGAGAAGTAACAGGTCCTACTTTCTTTACTAATAATGTTATAGGGTTATTATATGCTAGAGAAAATGGTTTTTCACCAATATTTGGAATCCATACAAATACAAATTGACCAGGTAGAGCCTCTATAGATCCATTTAATATTAATACTTTTGTTGTATCCGAGCCCCAAACCTCTTTAATTTCAAATTCTTTATATTCTAAAGGTACCTTTGGTCTATCAGATATTCTTCCTAATGAAAGTTCTTTTATAAATGACTTTAGTTTATCTGTACTCATACCCATTAATGCAGTTCCTATACCAAAGAGATTAGCTCCTGCTCTTTTAAAATCTTCAATATCCTTAGGAGTTGATATCCCTCCCATACCAATTATTGGAACATCTACTTTCTCTCTTATTTCTCTAATACACATTAATGCAATTTCTTTTATGGCTATACCAGATAGTCCTCCATATATATTTGAAAGTATAGGTTTATCAACTAATGGATTTAAGAATATTAATGGTCCTATGGTATTTATTGCAGTTATTCCATTAGCTCCTGCTTTTATTGCTATTTTTGCTATATGTCCTATATATCCTGGCATAGGTGGTAATTTGACAAATATTGGTAGATCTGTAGTGTCTCTTACTGAAGAAACAATCTCTTTAACTAATTTAGGTGAACTTCCAATTGCAATTCCATAACCTTCTACATTTGGACATGATAAATTTAATTCTATCCAATCAGTATATTTTTCTAATTTCATAGTAATTTCTACAAATTCTTCAGCTGAAGAACCAAAAATAGACGTCATTAGGATTTTCTTAATTGGATAGATCTCCTTTATTTCTTTAATATGTTCATCAATACCTGGGTTTGCTAATCCTATGGCATTTACTAAAGATCCTCCTACTCCTGCTATTACTGGCTCTTTATAGCCTTCTCTTTCAAATAATCCAATACTCTTAGTTGTAATTACCCCTAATCCTTCAGTATCCTCTAATACTTTTATTATATCAGATGTTGTAGATACAATACCTGATGGAATTACTAATTTTTCATTAGGAAGTTCAATTTTCATTCATATATGACCTCATTTCCCTTAATTTTGAAGAATTCTCCATTTTTATATGCTATTTCTCCATTAATTATTGTCATAATTGGCCATCCTTTTAAATACATACCTTCATATGGAGTCCATTTACACTTATAATGTAAATCATCAGCACTTACTTTTTTCTCTATTTTTCTATCTACTATTACAATATCTGCATCTGCTCCAGCTTCTATTATTCCCTTATTTTTTAATCTAAATATTCTTGATGGATTATAACACATTAATTCTACTAATCTTTGAAATGAAATTAATTTATTCAAAGCTGCATTTATCATCAATGGTAGCATAGTTTCTACACCTGGCACACCTGATGGAGCATCCTCTTTTTCTTTATCCTCCTTTAAGTGAGGAGCATGATCAGATGCAATATAATCAATTAGATTATTATTTATAGCCTCCCATAGAGATAATCTATCTTTTTCATCTCTTAATGGAGGATTTACTTTAGCATAATTTCCCAATTTTTTTAAAATTGAAGAATTTAAAAATAAATGATGTGGTGTCACTTCTTTATAGAAAGGAGATGCTAATTTAGCTTCTTCAATTGAGGTTATGTGAAGTATACAAATCTTTCCAAGATTAGCAAAAGGAAGTAATTTATTTATTGCTGATATAACTGCTAATTTTGGTCTTGAAGGAAATTTTTCTATAATTTCCTCATCTTCAGCATGTACAGTAACCATCTTTGAATTTCTTATTACATTTTCTATTACATTTAAATTTCTTACCAATAAATTTCCAGTTGATTTTGCCATAAATATCTTAGCAGAAGCTACTAATGTTCTTTCTAAATCTTTCCCAATTACTTTTTTTACTTCCTCTAAATTATCTTCTGTCACTCCAAAATGAAGACCATAATTTACTAGGATATTACTTTTCTCTATAATTTCCTTCTTTTTTATTAAATTATCAATTGTAGTTGTAGGTGGTATATTATTTGGCATATCAATTACTGTAGTCACTCCACCTGCAATAGCAGCTTTAGAACCACTTTCCCAATCTTCAGATTTTCCTCCTGGCTGTCTAAAATGTACATGTGAATCTATAATTCCTGGCATTACTATTTTATCTTCTGCATTTATAACAATATCTACTTCTATATCTTCTCTTGTTATGCTATGAATTTTTTTATTTTTTATTAATATATTTGCATTAAAAATATCTTTATGAGTAATTATTATTCCATTTTTTATCAATATTGACAAAATTCTCATCTCATGTTTTTAATTTAATATTTTCTCCTGAAAATTCATATCCACAGTAATAACATACAACTGTAAGTGGATTTTTATTTAATACATAAAGTCTTGATGGTACAGGTTCTTTATTTGATATACAATTTGCATTATTACATAATGCCACATCTTCAAGTACATCTGGGATTACTACTTTTTTCTTTTCTTGAATTACATAATTCTTGATTATATTTATTGTTGCATATGGAGCAATTAATGAAATCTTATTATATTCTTCACTTTTTAAGAATCTATTTTCAACTTTTATTATGTCTTTTTTACCATATTTTGTGCTTTCTAAGTTTTGACCTATTATTACAACAGAATCCTGATTGAATAAATTCAATAATTCTGCTATTTTAATTCCTTTTCCTGGTGGAATGTGATCTATTACAGTACCATCTTTTATTAATCTAACTATTAATCCTTTTTTTGTAGCATTTGTTTTTACATCACTTATTTTTTCATTCATATTATTCATCTCCTAATATTAATGAAAGTAAAGCCATTCTTACTGGAACTCCATTTCCTGCTTGTTCAAAATAATAAGCTCTTATATCTTCATCAACATCTACTGAAATCTCATCAACCCTAGGAAGAGGATGTAGTATTCGCATAGTTGTTTTTGCTTTAGATAACATATTTCTATTTAATTTGAATATTCCTCTTACTTTATTATATTCATTTTCATCAGGAAATCTTTCTTTTTGAATTCTTGTCATATATATTATATCAACATCAGAAATTACTTCTTCAATTTTTGAATGCTTTAAGAATTTTACATTTCTTCTTTTTAAATAAGCTTCTATATACTCAGGAATTTGTAAAATTTCTGGTGCAACAAATCTTATTTTACAATTATACAAAGCTAATGCATAAGCTAAAGAATGTACAGTTCTACCATACTTTAGATCTCCTACAATTGCTATGTCTAAATCATCTATTCTATTCTGAGTCTTCTTTATACTATATAGGTCTAACATTGCTTGAGTTGGATGTTCATTTTTTCCATCACCTCCATTGACTACTGGAACTTTTTTATGTCCTCTTTTCATTCTATTTGTTGTAATATCCGCTGCCCATCTTGCAGCACCATCGTATGGGTGTCTTAATACTATTAAATCTACATAATTTGCCACAGTCTCTATAGTATCTTTTAAAGTCTCTCCCTTCATTACAGATGTCCCTTCAATACCTGCAAACCATATAGTAGTAGCTCCAAGTAATTGTGCTGCAGTATCAAAGCTTAATCTTGTTCTTGTACTCGGCTCATAAAATAATAAACCTATACATTTCCCATTCAGTAAATTTCTATTATATCCTTCTTTTTCTATTTTCTCAGCAGTTTTAATTATAAAATCTAATTCTTCTCTTGTAAAATCCTTTATTGAAATTATATCTCTTTTTACAAATCTTTCTTTCAAGTCGTTCAGAAAAACCCACCATCAACTAGTTAATTTTGAATATTTAAAAATTTCTTCTT
Organism: Thermoproteota archaeon; assembly: GCA_004348015.1. Classification (GTDB taxonomy): domain Archaea; phylum Thermoproteota; class Methanomethylicia; order Methanomethylicales; family Methanomethylicaceae; genus WYZ-LMO11. The sequence continues at coordinate 6,369 of QNVI01000060.1, forward strand.
ATTTTTGATAAAACCTCTTTACAAACTTCATTATTTCCCGCAATTAATGAAATTCTTTCTTTTAAATCAATTGAACAATCTAATTCAGAACCATCAATTTTTAATATTTTTCCTCCTGCTTCTTTTATAATAATATAAGGAGCAGCAATATCTGTTATCCTTAATAATTCTCTATTATCTATGTAGAGATCTAATGCACCACTTGCTACATAACAGAGTTCTAATGCAGCTGATCCAAGAATTCTTATTTGCTTTACTGAAAAAATTAATGGTAATACTTCTTTTATACAATAATTTTTTCCTCTTGCCTTCATATCAATTCCAATAATAGCATTTCTTAATGATGTAATATTACTAACATGAATTCTTTTTTCATTTAAATATGCTCCTTTATTTTTTTCAGCTTTAAAAATCCTATTTGATGGAATCTCTAATACTACTCCAGCATATATATCAGATAACATTGGCCCATTAGAAATAGCTACAGAAATAGAATATGGTATCATACCTCTTATGGCATTTGTTGTACCATCTATTGGATCTAATATTATTATTGGATAATCTTTATTGCCAAATCTTTTTTCACCTATTTCTTCACTTATAATTCTTCCTTCATATCCAATTTTTTCCAAATAAGAAATAGTTGCTTCTTCTGCTACTAAATCTATAAATTTTGTTTTATCACCTCCTGCACCAATTTTAATAAATTTTGAAAATTCTTTTTCAGGAATTTTTAATATTGTATCTATTTCTACTTTACAAATTTCTTCAAGTAATTTTAAACTCATAAATTTAAATTTTAGAAATTGACTATTAATTTTATGCGGGGATAGCCAAGTCAGGTCAAAGGCGCAAGGTTCAGGACCTTGTGGCGTAGGCCTTCGTGGGTTCAAATCCCACTCCCCGCATTAAAAACTGAAATAGTTTTTTATAATCAAATTAACAATTATTATTTTAATTATGCCATATGTTTTACATATTTTTGATCCTTGGAAATCTCCTCTTTGTACTTGTCCAACTAAATACTCATTATCACCTTATACAGGTTGTGGGCATGCATGTAGATATTGCTATATAACTTCATATATTCGTAATGCTTTTAATCCTAGAACTAAGAAAAATTTTCTTTATTATCTTAAAAAGGATTTAACTAAAGCAAATCTTTCAATTCCCATATCTATTTCTAATAGTTCAGATCCTTATACTCCTCCAGAAGATAAAATTCAACTAACACGTGAAGCACTAAAATTAATTTCTTCTTTTAATGCTAAAGCCATAATTATAACTAAATCAAGTCTTGTAGTCAGAGATTTGGATATTCTAAGGAAAGGAAAATTTACAGTAAGTATGAGTATTACTACTCTTAATAATGAAATTTCTCAAAAATTAGAACCTCATGCCTCATTACCATATATGAGAATTAATGCATTAAAAAACTTATGTAGAGAAAAAATTCCATGTTCTATTAGGATTGATCCAATAATACCAGAAATTAATGATGATTATAATTCTATCAGAGAAATTGTCTCTTTAGCTGCTGAAATTGGTATTGATCACATAGTTTCTTCTACCTATAAAGCAAAATCAGATAATTTTAAACGCTTACTAATGACATTTCCTAATAAAAGCGAAATTCTAAGGACATTATATATTGATAAAGGAGTTAAAATTGGTAGAATAAGATATTTGAATGAAAAAATTAGATTTAATTATATGAAGATGATTAAAGAATTAGCTGATGAATTTGGATTAACATTTTCTACATGTCGTGAAGGATTTAAATATTTACATACATCAAAAACTTGTGATGGCACTCATTTAATACCTGATTAGTTATTTATTGAAAATAGATATGTTCTTCACAGCTCTCCTTATATGGTCTTATATAATCATAATTTCTTTTAAAAATTACTTTAGAATTCATTCTTTTTAGTACATATTCACAAACAGGTTCAGAGATATACCTACAAACAAACTTAGTATCAAGTTTCAAAATCATAGATAACTTAAGAATTGGACATGGATTATCACATCTTACTATTGCTTCTCTTTTATTAATTTTTAAAATATGTACATACTTCTTATCAATTCTTAGAAAATTAATATAAAAATCATTAATTATTTCTTCTATTGAATCATATCTTTTGGGAATAATTGTCCATAGAAATCCATAGATGTAGAAAATACTTCTTGCCATGAATAATATGATCTTTTTTATAATATTCATAATTAATAAAAAAAGCGATAAATTAATAACTCTTATATATTCAAAAATTTTATGAGCCCCAGTGGCTCAGCCTGGTAGAGCACCGCCTTGGTAATCTTCCAGAAAGGCGGGGGTCGCGGGTTCAAACCCCGCCTGGGGCTTTAATAATTATTTGTTTTCATAAATTTTAATCGTAAAAGTTATAGCTTTGATTTAATTTTTGTTTTTTCAGGTGGGGCTGTGGTCTAGCAAGGTATGACGGCAAGGTGAGGGACTCCTCCTCACCTCGTTAAGGGCTCCAGAGGATAGTTGCTTATGACCAATTGGGATGATATACTTCTGGAGCTACGGGGTGACCCGCATGTCGGGGGTTCAAGTCCCTCCAGCCCCACCATTATTTAGCTAAAGAAATTTTATTTTCAACCAATTAGATTAAATAAAAGTTGAGATAATATTTCTATTGGGTAATCTGCATGCCCATGGCATTTATATTAGTAAATGTAGAAGCTGGAGCAGATAAAGAAGTACTTGAAAACATAAGAAAAATACCTGAAGTTAAACAAGCATACATGGTTTACGGAGTATACGATATTGTTGCAATATTAGAAGCTGATACTCTTGAGAAATTAAGAGAATGTGTAACTAAAAAAATTAGACAATTAGATAAAGTCAGATCCACTATGACTATGATAGTAATAGAACAGTAAACTTAAAAAATCCCAATTTCTATTATTTTTCTCGGCACGCCGGCCATAGTTGGCGGGCTCCACCCGTTCCCATACCGAACACGGAAGTTAAACCGCCAAACGTCTGTGGTTGTACTGGGCTCCGAGAGGGCTCGGGAAGCCACAGAAGCTGGCGGCCATTTTTTATTTTTTCTATTTTTAATAAAAAATAAATATATTTTCCCTCTCTAATTTTTTCTCGATAAAAATGATAATTAATCAATTATTCCCAAGTGGAAATGATATTTCATCAATATTAATGAATTTAGTATGGTTAATTCTATTCTTCTCTATTATATTATTTTTCAATCAAAGAATACAGATATGGGCATATCAAAGAAATGCTGAAAAAGCAACTATGAAATTACAATTACTAGCAGAAAAAAGTAAAGAAGAAGCTCTTAAAAACATACAAAATTTTGCTCCTGAGAATATAGATGTAAAATCACAAATAACTTCATTTTTAGACTTCTTTATTATAGAGCCTGTAGATAAAGATCCTTTTGGAGTTTTAAATAGATTAGAACATATACTTGATAATAGAAGAGATAGAATAAAATTATTCATATCACAAATTGCTCCAAAAGCAGGAAAAGTAGAAGCTGCAAATATTGAAGATGTTATGGAAGCTGCTATTGCCTTAAATTTCATATTTAAAATTGTTAGACATTATTTATTATTAGGAAAAAAGACAAAAAGCTTAATGATATTTATTCAATTAGATATGCAACTTCCATTAATAATGAAAATTGCTGAAGCATATTATAAAGCATTAAAAACATTCTCTTCTGGAAAACCAATTGGTGATGGTTTAGGTCCACTTGTAGCCTCAAGATTAATGTTTGGATTACCAAAACAAACTATAGCTGAAGATATTGTTTGTTCAGAAGTAAACATAGAAAATAGAAAAGTATATGTTATAAAAGCAGAAGGTCCTGGTGGAGTTGTTGGAAAACCAGGAGAAGCTGTAAAAAGACTTGTGGAATCCCTTGAAGGAAAAGTTGCTAGAATATTTATGATTGATGCAGCTTCAAAACTTGAAGGTGAAACTACAGGAGAAGTAGTAGAAGGTGTAGGAGCTGCAATAGGAGATCCTGGNCCAGAGAAATACAAAATAGAAGANGTAGCTACAAAATACAAAATACCCTTAGATGCTATTGTTTGTAAAATGGATATTGAAGAGGCTTTAACTACAATGAAAAAAGAAATAGCAGAAGCTGCAGACTTGATAGTAAATAAGATAAAGAAAGCTATAATTGAGAGAACAAAAGAAGGTGATATTGTTATAGTAGCAGGAATTGGAAATACAATTGGAATAGCACAATAAGGTGATAATATGAATTCTAATAAATTTACATTAATTTCTATTTTATTAGTAATAGGTGCATTTATATTATTCTTATTATCATCATTTATGGATCAGTATTTTATAGGTCAATACACAATAGCAAATAAAATTATAATGTTTATTGGTTTAATATTATTGATAGCCTCATGGGGGATTTACTTTATGGGATTAAAACAAGTAAAACCTCAAATGACAGAAAATGTGATTACAGTAATAGCTTGTAAAAATTGTAATTATAGAGAAGAAAGACCATTTATGGAAGGTGATTATGTATTTAAGGAATTAGGTAGTTGTAAGAAATGCTCAGGAACCTCTTATATTCATGCAATTTATTTAGTTTCAGTTAAAAAATAATAATTATGCATAAATTTGTTGCAGTAGGAGGAACATTTGATCACTTCCATAAGGGACATAAGAAGCTAATACTAACTGCTTTTAGTAGAGGAGAATTTGTCATAATTGGCATAACTTCAGATGAGTTTTTAAGAANAATTAATAAACCTCATGATGAGAATTTATGTAAAAGAATTTGTAATGTAATAAAATTTCTAAGCGAGAAAAATCTTATTGAAAGAACATATTTTGTTGTTCTAAATGATCCATATGGTCCAATTATAAAGGAAAATTTTATTGAAGGTATTATTGTTACAAGAGAAACACTTCATAGAGCTGAAGAAGCAAATAAAATAAGAGAAAGTCTTGGGATGTCAAAAATGAATATTTATTTAGTAGATTATGAATTAGCTGCTGATGGAATTCCCATATCATCTACAAGAATAAGAAATAAAGAAATAGATGAGGAGGGAAATTTAATTAAATAAATGTGGTGATATCATGGCTTTAAGTCAATCAGAAATTAGATTTATTGAAGCTTTAAAGGAATTAGGAGGAAAATCAGATGCAGAATCTTTATCAAAGAAATTAAATGAACCTATTTCTTCAATTTTTCCAATATCTAAATTATTAGAAGAGAAAGGTCATATTATTACAAAAGAATTAATAAAAGAATCATATGAGCTTACAGAAGAAGGTAAAAATTGCCTAATAAATGGACTTCCAGAAACAAGAATATATAAAATGCTTATTTCTTCAGAAAGTATAGATCTCGAATATATTAAAAAATTTTTAAATGAAAAAGAAATTGCAGCTGCAATAGGCTGGGGAAAACAAACTGGTGTTTTTGAAATTGATAAGACATCAAAAAGAATTATATTAAAAAAGAAAGAACCTCCAGTTTTAGATTCAATATTAAAGAAGCTATCTGAAGGAGAATCTTTAACATCAGATGAATTAAATAAAATATCTGAATTAGAAAAAAGAGGATTAATTAAAAAGAAAATAACAAAATCTCTTATTATTGAATTAATAAAAGACTATATTCCTTCATATCCAGTAATAAAAGTTCTAACATCTGATATAATAAAAAGTGGAAAATGGAAGGAGATTTCTATTCCACCTTATGATGTAACAGCTTCTCCACCAGTAATTTTTATTGGGAAAAAACATCCATATTTAGAATTTTTAGAAGAAGTTAAAGAAATACTAATCAGTATGGGATTTGAGGAAGCAAAAGGTCCTTATGTTGAAAGTGAATTTTGGAATTTTGATATACTTTTTCAAGCTCAAGATCATCCAGCAAGAACAATTCATGATAATTTTCAGGTAAAAGGAGTATTACCAATAATAGATGCACCAGAAGAATTAATATTAAATGTAAAAAATATTCATGAAAATGGAGGATCTACTGGATCAAGAGGATGGAGATATAACTGGAGTAGAGAAATAGCAAGCCGTCCAATATTGAGAAGTCAAACAACAGCTGTTTCTGTAAGATTTCTTTATAAGAATAAAACCCCTCCTATTAAGATGTTTTGTTTATCTAAAGTTTTTAGACCAGATGTTATCGATTCGAAACATATGGTAGAATTTTGTCAATTAGAAGGTATAATAGGAGATTATGGAATTAATATTAGACATTTACTTGGTATACTCACTGAATTTGCAAATCAACTTGGATTTAAAGAAATAAAATTTAAACCTAGTTATTTTCCATTTACAGAACCAAGTATAGAAGCTTATGTTAGACATCCAAAATTAGGATGGATAGAATGTCTAGGAGCAGGTCTTTTCAGACCTGAAGTAACTAAACCTTTAGGAATTGATTTTCCTGTAATTGCATGGGCATTTGGGATAGATAGGTTAGCTATGATTAAACTTGGAATTGATGATATTAGAGAACTTCATACATATAATCTTAAAAAACTCAGAGAATGGGGGTATGAAATTGCCAAAGATTAGTATAAGTATTAATGATTTAAAGAAAATATTAAAAATGAATATAAGTAATGAAAAAATAATAGATGTATTACCTAGATTAAAATGTGAAATAGAAGAAATAATTGGAGATAGAATAACATTAGAAATAACATCTGATAGAGCTGATTTCTTTAGCAGTGAAGGAATTGCACGTGGAATAAGGATTTATTATGGTAATAAATGGAAATTAAAAGATCCATTACCTGGATCTATTAAATTATTTGTAGATTCATCAGTAGAATCAATTAGGCCATATATTGTAGGTGCAGTTATAAGAAATATTGAATTAGATGAAGAGGCAATAGTACAAATAATGCAACTTCAAGAGAAAATTCATAATACCTATGGATCCAATAGAAGAAAAGCTTCTATTGGTGTATATGATTTAGATAAGATTTCTCCTCCTATTTATTATTCAGCTTTTCATCCAAATGATATAAAATTCATTCCATTAGGCTATTCTGAAGTAATGAATGGATATGATATATTAAATAAAACTAATAAAGGAATAGAGTATGGCTGGATAATAAAGGATAAAGAAAAATTCCCATTGCTTTATGATTCTAATAATGTTGTTCTTTCCATGCCTCCAATTATAAATAGTGAAAATACTAAAGTTACTACAAATACAAAAAATTTATTCATAGATATTACAGGAACTGATGAAAATACCATAAATATTTGCTTAAATGTAATAGTAACGTCAGTACTAGAAAGAGGAGGAGATTTTCAATATGTTGATGTTTATTATAAGAATAAATTAGAAAGAACTCCAAAACTTGAATATACAACTACTTCTCTTAAATTATCAACAATTAATAATTCTCTTGGAATTAATATTAATCTAAATGATATTACATATCTTTTAAATAAAATGGGTCATGAAGTTAAAGAAATAAAGGATAATGAAATAATTGTTATTTCTCCTCCATATAGAGTAGATATACTTCATGAAATTGATCTAGTTGAAGATATTGCTATGGCAATTGGTCTAGAAAATATTAAACCAGAAGTACCAAAGATTATTACTATAGGAAAATTACTTAGAGAAAGTAAAGTAAGAAGAATAATTAGAGATATTATGATAGGAATGGGTTTCCAAGAAGTTATTACATATATGCTAAGTAGTAAATCAGTAATGGAAGATAAACCTCTACTAGAAAAAAGAGAATTTGTAGAATTAATAAATCCAGTATCATCAGAATATGAGGTATTAAGAGATTGTTTATTACCAAAATTATTACAATTTTTAAGTTATAATACACATGAACCATATCCACAGAAAATATTTGAATATGGTGATGTTGTATATGTAGAAAATGGGGTTGCAAAAATTTCAACTCATCTAGCTGCTGCTATTAGTGATTATAAAGTTAGTTATGAAGACATACAAGCAGTAGTTGTTGCTCTATTTAAAGCGATTTCAAAAAACATAAGCTTTAAACCATATAATAAACCTCCATTTATAGAAGGTAGAGCAGCTGAAATAATTTTAGATGGAAAATCAATTGGTATTGTAGGAGAAATTTCTCCTAGAGTTTTAGTAAATTTTGGATTAGAATTTCCAGTAGGTATTTTTGAGTGTGACATCAATAAATTTATTTTTTAGTTATGTATACTATAATTAGGGCAGTGAGCGGGTGAAAAGGGGCCAAGTGAGCAAAGGCGTAAGCTTAGCGATGAACAAGGCTTAACCCACACCCGCAACACTACCATATGATTTTATTTTTTAATTATTTTCATTTTAACTTTGAACTTATAATTTAAATAAGACATTTTTTATTTAAACCATTGGCAGACTGCTGGATAGTTCCCGATGAGAGAGAGCTCAACAGAATAGGACGAAATGTCCTTTGATGATGTTGAGTGTTAGCATCGGGAGACACAGCAGTCTGCCATGGAGGTTAAAAAATTGGACTTAATGACAAAATTGGATATCATATCTAGAAATACTGAAGAAATAATAACAAAAGAGGATCTCAAAATACTATTTGAAACAAATACATCACCAAAGGGATATATAGGTGTTGAACCATCAGGATTGTTTCATATTGGTTGGATTATATGGGTTAATAAACTAAAGGATTTAATGAATGTAGGAGTAAAAATGATATTTCTAGAAGCTACATGGCATGCTTGGATAAATGATAAATTTAATGGAGATATTAAAAAAATCAATATATGTGCTGAGTATATAGAGCATTGTCTTAGAGCATTAAATGTAGATACTTCAAAAATTACTTTTATTAAAGCAGATTCTCTTATAGAAGATAAAAGATATTGGGAAGGAGTATTGAGAATTGCAAAATCTTTAACTCTTTCAAGAATAAAAAGAGCTGTTACGATAATGGGAAGAAAAGAAGATGAGACAATTATGGATTTTTCAAAACTCATTTATCCTTGTATGCAAGTTGAAGATATTTTCTACTTGGATTTAGATATTTGTCTTGGTGGAATGGATCAAAGAAGAGCACATGTCCTGGCTAGAGAAATTGCAGAAAAATATCATTACAAAAAACCAATTGCAATTCATACACCCATATTACCTAGTCTACAAGGTTCTGGAAGAATGGATTCTGAAGAAAAAATAATTGAATATAAGATGAGTAAATCAAAACCTGAAACTTGTATTTTCATTCATGACTCTCCAGAAGAAATAAAAAATAAAATAAATAGAGCATACTGTCCTCCAAAAGAAATTGAAGGAAATCCAATAATAGAAATTGCAAAAAAGATCATTCTTTATAATAATAGAGAAGTAGTAATAGAACGTCCTAAGAAATATGGAGGTGACATAATAATAAATTCAGCAGATGAATTAATCTCTATGTACTCTAAAGGAGAATTACATCCATTGGATCTAAAAAATTTTGTATCAATTGAATTAATAAAAATGTTATCTAATGTAAGAGAATATTTTGAGAAAAATGAAAATGCAAAATATTTATTAAACCAATTAACTTTTTAGGAACTTATTCCTTATTTCTTATAGTATAATTTAATCATTATTATTCAAGGTGATAAATTTGGGAGGTACTCCAACAACTGCAAAATATATCATATATGCTGGAATAGAGATAGATGGAGTAGTTGATAAACCAGATGTAATTGGTGCAATATTTGGGCAAACAGAAGGATTATTAGGTGAGGAATTAGATTTAAGAGAACTTCAAAAAAGTGGAAGAATTGGAAGAATACAAGTTGAATTAGAATCAAAGGGTGGAAAATCCTTTGGTGAAATAATAATTCCATCAAGTATGGATAGAGTTGAAACTGCAGTTATCGCTGCTGCCATAGAAACTATTGATAAAGTTGGACCATGTTCTGCAAAAGTATACATAAAGAAAATAGAAGATATTCGTGAAGAAAAAAGAAGAAAAATAATAGAAAGAGCTAAGGAAATATTGCTACATTGGGAAACTGAAAATGCATTTGAAGTAAAAGAACTAACTGAAGAAATTTTAAAATCTGTTAGAGTACGTGAAATTGTAAAATATGGCCCAGAAGGTCTACCAGCAGGACCAGAAATAGACTCATCAGATACAATAATTGTAACAGAAGGAAGAGCTGATGTCATTAATTTACTTAGACATGGTTATAAGAATGTAATAGGAATGGAAGGTGCCTCCGTTCCAGAGACAATAAAAGAATTAAGTAAAAAGAAAACAATTATTGCATTTGTTGATGGTGATAGAGGTGGAGAATTAGTATTAAGAGAATTATTACAAGTAGCTGATGTTGATTATATTGCTAGAGCACCTCCAGGAAAAGAAGTTGAAGAATTAACTGCAAAAGAAATCGCAAAGGCTCTTCGTAATAAAGTTCCTGTAGAACAATATCAACCTACTATTTCAGAAAAACGTCAAGAAATAGCAAAGGAAGTAACTAAACAAGAAGTAAAGCAAGAAGCTATAAAGCAAGAAGTAAAATTAGAAACTTCTATCCCCCCTAATATTAATATAAATAAAGTAAGAGAAATGATAAATCAACTTCAAGGAAGTCTTGAGGCAAATATTGTAGATGAAAATTTAGATGTAAAACAAAAAGTAGCAGTTAGAGAATTAGCAGATATACTACAAAATATTAATGAAAAAGTATATGGTGTTATATTTGATGGTGTTATAACTCAAAGATTATTAGACATATCTAGTAATAAAGGAATATCATTATTAGTAGGAGCAAGAATAGGAAATATTGCTAAAAAGCCTCAATCATTACAGGTATTTACTTTTGATGATTTTCTAACTCAAGAAACATCACAATAGCAGTTTCGTCATCAGAATAATAACCATAAATTTTTTCTTTTTCTCTAAATCCTATTTTTTCATATAATTTTATAGCAGCTATATTAGATTCTCTTACTTCAATTCTTATTTTTCTTGCTCCTAACTTCATAAGCTCATTAATAGTATTTCTTAATAAAATAGTTCCAATTCCTCTTCTTCTATAGTTTTTATCTACTGCAATAGATATGATATGACCAATGTCTTCATTTCTTATAATTCCAATACAATATCCAATAATTTTTTCTTCTACTATAGCTACTAAATAGACTCCTGGATGAAATAAGAATGCTTTTAAAAGTCCATAAGGATAAGGATCAGGAAAACTTTCTTTTTCTATTCTATAAATTTCTTTTAAATCATTAATATTTGCTTTTCTTATTTTTATCATATTTAAATTTAAGTAGAAGAAGTTAATTTCTTTTTAATAATGCGTATAATAGAAAAAGATCTTAAGAATAAAACAATTGAGATTGAAGTAGAAGATACTGAAGATATGTGGCATTTATATAATTTAATAGATATAGGAGATAATGTTTGTGGATATACTACAAGAGAAATAAGAATAGCTAAAGGTGATGGAACTGAAGAACGTTGTGGAAGAAAGAGAATTTACTTATGTATTGAAGTAGAAGACATCTATTTTCAAAGTTTTACTGAAAATTTAAGAATCCATGGGAAAATAATTTCATGTCCTGATGATATTTTTATTAGAGGCTCATATCATACTTTTTCAGTAAAAGTAGGAGATAGATTAAAGATAATAAAGAAAACTTGGTTTTCTTTTCATGAAGAAAGATTATCTCTTGCTGAGAAAAAAGAAAGGAAAAATGCAATTATTATTACTATTGATGAAGAGAATGCTGATATATTCTTAGTAAAAGATTACTATCTACATCATTATATGAGCATCCCCTCTCATATCTCTGGAAAGTATTTAGAAGATAATAAAAGATCTTCTGAAAGATTAAAATATTTAAATAATGTTGCAAAAGAAATAATGAGATTATTAGAAAAAGAAGAATATTATGTCGTAATAGGAGGTCCTGGATTTACAAAGAATGATCTATTCTCAATTTTAAAAGATAAAAATATAAAAGTAATTATTGAAGAAGCCTCTTCAATAGGTCCATCTGGTGCTAGAGAAATATTAAAACGTGGTGCACTTTTAAAAATTTTTAAAGAATCTAGATTATTAAGAGATATAAAACTTATAGACGAATTACTTTTTAGATTAGCAAAAAAACCAAATTTAATTACATATGGCATAGAGGAAGTAAAAAGAGCAGTAGAACAAGGTGCAGTAGATTCTCTTTTAATTTCTGATAAATTATTTAAAAAATTAAATATAAATGAAAAACTCATCATAGAGGAAATTTGTAAGAAAGTAGAAAATTATGGAGGAAAAGTATACTTTATAGGTAGTGAACATGAAAAAGGCATTCAATTTTTTAATTTAGGTGGAATTGCTGCATTTTTAAGATTTCCTATAAGTTAATTTCAGCAATTTTATCTCTATTTACTGTTGGCAATTCTTTTACATAAATTAATCTACAATTTGGTAATCTTTCTAAAATTTTTTCTAAATATTTTCTGGATACTTCTAAATATTTTCCATCATTAGAAACTCCTATCATTATTGGTGGTATTTTCAATTCTTTTAATAATTTTCTCCTTATTTCATTTGCATTATTACATTCTATCATAAATTTTCCAATTAATCCATCTTCAATTTTCTCTTCATAAGCTCTTATAATATTTTCTCTTCTTCTTAACATTCTCATTTTAAATTGATAACTATCTTTTTTAATAATAGAACAATAATGAATATTTAGTTTTATTCCTTGATTTTTTGCCCATTCTATAATTCTTAATGCAATTTCCTCACTTTTCTTTATAGATTTATCATATTCAAATCCTCTTTCTTTTAATTGTATTGCATTAGTTGGAGTAAACTCAAGTTGATTTATATTTAGAAAATCAACTTTATTTTTTTCTAAAAGAAGAATTAGTTTTTTTATTTCTTCTTCATTATTAGGTATGGCTGGAATTTCTACTCCTGTAGTAATTCCAATATTTAATGCATTTTCTATCCCCTTTATCATTTTAAATGAATGAAATCTTATTTCATCTAATCCCTTTCTTTTTAATTCTATTAAAGCATCTTTACTTGCATACATTCCATTTGTATACAAATGAATATGATGATTTTTTCCAAAATAATCTTTTAATAGTTTTATATATCTTAATGTTCTATTTAATTTTAATAATGGATCCCCTCCTGTTATGCCAGTTCCTTCTGCATTAATTGCTTTTGCTTCTAATATTACTTCTAATTCTTTTTTTACTAAAATTTCATCTGCATAAATAACATCTTTTCCTTTTTTATCATTACTTAAAGGACAATAATAACATTTTCCTTCACATAATCCTGTTATAAATAATACAAGTTTTCCTCCTCTAAGACAAATTTCACATCCTTTTGGTAATTCTCCATAAACATTATCATACAAGTATATTACCTCTTTTTGAAATTAATCTTTTCAAACTTGGATCTCTTTCTATTCTTTCCTTTAATACTCCTTCAAAAGTTTCATTATCATTTAATTCTTTTTTAAAATATATTCCACTTCTTCCAATTTCATCCCTTCTTTTTAATACTCTTATTCTCTCCATTATGGTCTCTATGCTAATGCCTAAAATTTTTGCAGCTTCTAAGGCATTATAAATTACAGAATATTCATAATGACCATAATCTGTAGGTATTATTAGCATTAATCTCTTATCAATACCAGGTACTCTTTTTTTCAATTTTAATTCTTCAAGTCCTATTTTTCCTCCAAACTTATAAAATTCTAATTCTCTTTGTCTTAAAGGAATAAGAGGAAATGTTATTCTTGTCCTTTCATCAATATATATAATTGCTTTTACTGCATGATTGGGTGTAGCTTGTGTGATTTCTCTTTTTATTATTTGATAATTTCCATCTAATATTGCTCTTTCTATAATATAAGATGGTATAACCTCAGGAATAAATATGTCAATATCACTTTTTTTATTTACATCTCCACGAGCAATACTTCCATGAACTATAGACTCTATTCCTACTTTTTCCAATAATGTCATTATCTCTATTGCTTTACTTCTCAAATCATCAAGTAATTTCCATCTTTCTTGACTATAAACAACTTCTCTTATTGAATATATTGGCTCTATTTTCTTTGCCATAGTTATCTCAATTCTTCATTTATCCAATTAAGATAATCTTCAGATCCTCCACTCAAATTTATCCATATAATTTCTGGTACTTGATAACTATGAATTTCTTTTACTCTTTTTATAATATCATTAACTTTATTTGCAATGGTTTTAATAATTAATAGATATTCTTCAGCTTTATCAATTTCTCCTTTCCACAAGAAATATGATTTCACATCTTTTATTATATTTACACATGCAGCAAGTCTTTCTTCTAATAATTTCTTTGCAATTCTTTTAGCTTCATCTTCATTTCCTACAGTTATAAATACCATTGAGTACATTTTTTATCTAAATCTTTATTTAAATATTAAAATAAAAAGATTTTTATGAAAAATAAAATATAAAAATAGAAAAGATAAGATTATAAAAAAATGGGATGCTAATGAATGAGTGGATAATTTTCCTTATGATACTAATATCATTTTGGTCTATTATGATTATGGCTAAGAACTTCCTTCCAAAGAGCATAGAAGTTAAGCCTTTTTTTATTATGTGGAGGACAACTAGATTTAATAAATTTATAGATAATATGGCAAGTAAGTGGTCTTTCGTTTGGAAGGTGATTTTCAATATTGGTATTGCCATGAGTATAGGAGGTTCAATTTATATTACCTATGTATTAGCTAAAAATTTATTCTTATTGCTTTTTAAAACAGAAGAAGCCTCTCCAGTTTCTCTCCTTATACCAGGTATTACTCTCTCTCCAACTTTAAATACTTTACTTTTCTTTAGTATTGCTATAATCATAATAATAGTTTTTCATGAATTATCTCATGGAATTATCGCTAGAATAGAAGGAATAAAAATAAAAAGCACAGGCTTAATATTACTAGCAATAATTCCAGGTGCTTTTGTCGAACCTGATGAAAATGATTTAAATAATGCTAGAAAAATATCTCAAGCAAGAGTTTATGCTGCTGGTTCTACTACTAATATAATTATTGCATTATTTGCTTTAGCATTATTATCTAATTTTCCATTAATTATTTCTCCATTGTATGAAACTACCCCCTCTGGTGTAATAATAACTGGGATAGTTCCTAATTCTCCTGCAGATGGAAATTTAAATAATTGGGATGTAATAATTAAGATTAATAATCAGAAAATAAATAATATTAATGATTTAGAAGGAATTTTAAAAACAATTCCACCAAAATCTATAGCGAATATAACTATAATTAGAGGAAATGAAATCAAAGATCTATCAATTNNTCTTGGAAAATCTCCTACATCAGAATCATCTTATATTGGAATTTATATATATCCTTATTTTAGACCTAAGTTCTTCTTTATTCCATCATTTATTCCATTCTATCTATCAGGTGCTCTTAATTGGATATACTTTTTATCCCTTAATGTTGGTTTAATAAATCTAATGCCCATTCCTGGTTTAGATGGTGATAAATTGATTAATGTTATTTTAAGATTCATATTTAAAAATGGTTTTAGCTTAAAAATTTCTCAAGTAATAAGATTTATATGTCTAATGATATTACTACTTAATATCTCTATGAGTTTTATAGTATTTCCATCATTTAAATTTGGATAATTGATCTAGAGGTGATGGTATTTGTATTGTAAATGTGGAAAAGAAGGTTTTTATTTCAGAAGACATTCAGGAGAGATTTTATGTAAAAAATGTTTTATAAGAAGTATTGAGCGTACAGTATTTAAAACTATTAAAAGAGAAAAATTATTTGAACCTAATGATAGAATAATGGTAGCATTATCAGGAGGAAAAGATAGTCTTGTTCTTCTACATATATTAAATAAAATAGAAAGAAAATATGGTTGTGAATTATTTGCTGTAACAATTGATGAAGGAGTATCAGGATATAGAGAAGAGGGAATTAATATTTCAAAAAAAATAACTCAATCCCTAGGCATAGAACATCATATTTTAACATTTAAAGAGCATTATGGATATACTCTTGAGGAAATTTGTAATATAGCATCATCAAAAGGAATAAAATTACTTGGATGTACTTTTTGTGGTATATTAAGAAGAAGATTGATAAATAAAGCAGCTATAATTTTCAAAGCAACAACAGTTGCTACAGGTCATAATCTTGATGATGAAGCTCAAACTATTTTAATAAATCTTATCAGAGGAGATGTTTCTAAGATGATAAGACTTGGAGTAAAGCCAATTAAACAAAGAGAAGGATTCATTCCGAGAGTTAAACCATTAAGATACATACCTGAAAAAGAAATTGCTGTATATGCATATTTAATGGGATTTCCATTATATGAAAAAGAATGCCCATATGTGCGTGCATCATTAAGAGATGAAATAAGAAATATATTAAATGATATAGAAAATAGACATCCTGGAACAAAATTCTCTATTGTTAGTGCTGCTGATAAGCTATCTACATTATTGAAAGATCATATTGGAGAAGTAAAATATTGTATTAAATGCGGAAATCCCTCTGGTAAGGATATTTGTAGAACTTGTGAAATATTATCCATGATAGGAATAAATTATTAAATTTCTTTTTGTTATTATTATTTGGTGCGGCAGGGAGGGTCGGGGGGCTCGGCCTCCCCTGTAACTACAAACGGTCGTCATGGTAGGACCAGTAACCCCAAGGGCGATGGTTCCATCCTCTGAGTTTAGTATAACTGACGTAGAAGTCCCGCCCCACGGGAGTGTCGGAGCAGGGCAATTCCATTCGGAGGAATGGAATCCCTGCATACTGGACGAACCGGGTTAGGCCCGGAAGGGAGCGGCCCTAAGTCCAGACGGCACTGTTCGTGGGATAACGGGATGGATGTCAGTTATACTAAACTCAGAGGATAAGGGCCATCCACCTTGGGGGGCTGCCGCACCGTAATTTTTTAAATTTAAATATTCTAATTAAAATATTTGGTGTGAAATTTGAATTTTAAAAATAAGTATGATCAAGTAAAAATTCAAATTGAAGCAGTAGAGCTATTGAGATTAGCAAAAGAAAAATATAGTTATCAAGAATTAATGAATTTAACAGGAATTCCAATAACTGTTTTGAATAGATATATTAAAGGACATATACTTCCCAATCCAGAAAGAGCAATAGCTATATTAAATTCTATTGAAAAAGCATTTGATATTTCTAATTATATAAGAGAAAAAATAGAATTTAATGAAGATGGCCTCTTAGATAATACTAAAATTATTGGAGATACTATTCTTTTAAGATATATTGCTAATCATATTGTTAGATTATTAGCAGGAAAGAGAATTAGTAAAGTTCTTACAATAGCTGTAGACGGAATACCTTTAGCAACACATATTGCAAATGCTTTTAATGTTCCACTGGTATATGCAAAAAAAGAAAAAGAAGTTGGTGTTTCTAGTTTTATTGAAGAAACATATACATTAACTGGTTTTGGTGTTCAAGTCTCTCTTTACTTACCAAAAGGTCTTATAGAAAGAAGAGATAGTATTTTGATCATTGATGACATTATAAGATCTGGTGAACAAATAAAGGCAATCATAAATATGACTAAAAAAATAGGGGCTAATATAGCAGCTATATTTGTTTTAATAACAGTTGGAGATAAATGGAAAAAAGAACTTGAAGATTATCAAGTATATTCTTTAGTAAATTTGTCTGAGAAATCATAAGGTGGCCATACTATGCCCTTATCTGTAATTATTGCACTTACAAATTTTCCTGGTGTTAAATCAAATGCAGGATTTAATACCTTTGTTCCACTAGGTGCTATTAGCATATTATTTATATAGAGAACTTCTTTTTCATTTCTCTCTTCTATTATAACATTTTCTGGTAATGTATCAATATCAATTGTAGAAAAAGGTGCAGCTACATAAAATGGTATTTTATGAAAATATGCAGAAATTGCAATTAAATATGTTCCTATTTTATTAAAAACATCTCCATATCTTGTTATTCTATCTGCACCAACAATTACCTTATCTACTAAGCCTTTCTGCATTATATATCCAATCATATTATCAGTAATTAGTTTATATGGAATTCCTTCCATTTTTAATTCAAAAGCCGTGAGTCTTGCACCTTGAAGTAAAGGTCTTGTTTCTGGAACAAATACTTCTATTCTTTTTCCTTTTCTAAAAGCTGTTTTTATTATTCCTAAAGCAGTTCCAAGTTCTACACATGCAAGTCCTCCTGCATTACAATATGTTAATATTCTATCTCCATCATTTATAAGACTAGAACCATATTCCCCTATTGCTTTACATGAATCAATATCTTCTTGAGCAATTTTTAATGCTTCTTTTATTACATTTTCAATAATTTCTTCAGAAGAATTTGCATTTTCCCATACTCTTTCCATTCTTTCTAATGCCCAAAAAAGATTTTTTGCAGTAGGTCTTGTTGATGCTAATCTTATTTTAGCTTTTTTAAGTTCTTTTTTTATTTCTTCTAAGGATTTTCCTTTAGAATTTTTAGCAGCTAAGGCAATTCCCATTGCTGCTGCTACACCAATAGCAGGTGCTCCTCTTATTTCCATTCCCTCAATTGCTAAAGCAATTCTTTCATAATCTTTACATAATATAAAACTAAGCTCATGAGGAAGTTTTGTTTGATCTATTATGTAAACTCCATCATCTTTCCATTCAATTGTTTGCATTTTATCACCTCAATTATTTCTTCTATTAATAAATTAATTCCCTTATTAACAGATTTACTTAATCCTTTTCCAAATTCTATATTTTTTGGTTGAATTCCTATTAGTAATATTTTTACATTAGGAATTTCTTTTCTCAATATTTTAAATAAAATATTAATAGATAATCTATGTGTGGAAATTATTCTTTCACAAAGTTCATCTTCATTTATTATCCTATAAGTACCTGGTTTTTCACCCATATCTACAATATCAAAAAATATAATATGTGTAGGATTAATTTCCTTAATTTTTCCAATAAAATTCTCAGGAACAATTCCACAATCTAATACATTTTTTATTCCTCTTCTTTTTAATCTTGAAATTATTATTGATCCAGCACCATCATCTTTCCTTAATTTATTTCCAATACCAATAAAAATAAGTCTTTCAACATCTTTCAGAAATACTAATAAGTCTTCTCTAATTGTCATATCTTATTATAAAAATTTTAAAATATTAAAAGGTGTATCCTATGCCAGAAAAAGCCATACTTATGGGAAATAAAATAATTGTTACTGGAAGTGGAGCAGAGAAACTTCATGAACAAGGATATTATGGAGAATGGGAAGATAATAAGCTTGTATTATTTGATGTTGAAGCATTATATCTATTAGATAATAATAAGATTATTTTAGTAGATGAATCAAATAAAGTTTTAACATTTCAGGAATTAGTTAATTTATTATTAAAAAATGATCCAAATATTTGGCTTAGATATTTATTATATTCTGATTTAAGACGTAGAGGATATGTTGTAAAAGAAGGTTATGGAAAAGGATTAGAATTTAGAGTATATAGAAGAGGGGCAATGATAGGAAAAGAACCTGCAAAATATTTAGTATATGGACTTATGGAAGGAAAGACTATAAGTATTTCTGAACTTAAAAATATTTCAAATAAAGCAAAATTATCTAATAAGGATCTTATAATTGCAGTAATTGATAGACAAGGAGAGATTACATATTATGAAACCATGGAGATTACTCCTTGATTATTTACTATTAATAAGACCATTAAATTCTATAATGATGGGATTAGCAGTTATTATTGGAGAAGTCACTATATTAGGTGCCTTTCCTAAAATAGAAGAAATAATATTTGGTTTTTTTATTGGATTTCTCTTAACAGCATTTTCCATGGTTTTAAATGATATTATGGATATAGAAATAGATAGAATAAATGTACCTAATCGTCCATTACCTTCAGGAAGAATTTCTATAAATAGTGCAAAATTATATTCAATTATTTTAGCAATAATTGGAATTTTGCTTACATTTTACTTCTCAATATATGCTATTATAATAGCTTTTTCATCACTGATTGTATCTATTTTGTATAATACAAAAGCAAAGAAAACAGGTCTTCTTGGAAATATAATGGTTGCATATTGTGTGGCTATTCCATTCCTTTTTGGTGCTATTATTACTTCAAATTCAATTAATATGAAAATTTTAACATTTTTTATGTTGGCTTTCCTTTCAACAATTGGAAGAGAAATTATTAAGGGAATTGCAGATATAAAAGGTGATAAAATAAAAAATATTAAGACCTTAGCTTTATCCTATGGAACAAAAAAAGCTGCTATAATTGCTTCATTATTTTATCTAAGTGCTATAATATTATCAATATTACCAATAATTGTAAAAGAAGTTGGATTATTTTATTTATTTACAATAATATTTGTTGATTTAGGATTAATTTATTGTTCTATAAAAATTTTAATAAGTCAAGAAAGGACAATAGCCATTGATGTAAAAAATAAAACTCTTATATTTATGTTACTTGCTCTTTTAGCTTTTTTAATTGATAGTTTATGTAAATTTTAATTTTTAAAGAAATTATTTTAAAATATTTATTAACGAAAGTTTTATATTTTAAAAAATTTAAAAATAATAATTTATCTAAGGAGGCATATTAATGGAAATAAAATTGAGTGAGAATTATGGAAAACTAAAACACTTCATTGATAATAAATTCATCGAACCAGAGACAGATAAATATTATCCAGTATACGATCCTGGAAAAGGAACACCTATAGCAGAAGTTCCTGCAATTTCAAAAAATGATATAGAAAAAGCTATTCGTTCAGCTGCAAGTGCATTTGATAAATGGTCAAATTTACCTATTTTTGATCGTTTACAATATCTTGTAAGACTTAAGATATTAATGGAACAAAGAACTGAAGAATTAGCAAGAATAATCTCTCAGAATGTAGGAAAAACAGTAAGAGAAGGAAGAGCATCAGTTAGAAGAGCAATCGAAGCAATTGATGCTGCTTTAGGAGCTCCTCATCTATTCATGAATGTAAGAAAAGTAATGAACTTAGCAAAAACTGAACCAGAAATTGATATGGAGCTTGTTAAAGAACCATTAGGTGTATTTGCAATAATATCTCCATTTAACTTTCCAGTAATGATACCTATGTGGGTAATTCCTTGGGCTTTAACTTTAGGTGATACTGTTGTAGTAAAACCAAGCTCTCTTGATCCTGTACCAATAACATTATTAATGAATTTATTTGCAGAAGCAGGATATCCACCAGGTGTTATAAATTTAGTTAATGGAACTGGTCCAGCATCAGAAGAATTATTAAAACATCCAGAAATTCAAGGAGTTTATTTTGTTGGTTCTACACCTGTTGGAGAAAGAATATACTCAGTTGCTTGTTCTCATGGAAAAAGAGCTATTTGTCAATGTGGAGCTAAAAATCCTGTAGTAATAATGCCAGATGCTGCTTTAGAACCTACTGTTGAAAATGTAGTAACTGGATTCTTTGATATGGCTGGACAACGTTGCTTAGCACCAGGGGTTCTTATAACTGTAGGAGAAGCTTATGAAAAATTTGTAGGACCAATAATTGAAAGAGTAAAGAAAATAAGAGTAGGATATCAAATGCTTGATACTACAGATATGGGACCAGTGATTTCAGCAAAGGAACGTGAAAGAATCATTGGAATGATAGAAAGAGCTATTAATGATGGTGCAAAACTTGTAATTGATGGAAGAAAAATAAAAGTTCCAGATGAATATAAAAATGGATTTTACTTAGGTCCTACAGTTTTAGATGATGTAAAACCAGGAATGGAAATTGAACAAGAAGAAATATTTGGTCCAGTAATGCCAATTGTTAGAGCTTCAAATTTTGATGAAGCAATAGAAATTGCTAATAATAGACAGTATGGAAATACTGGAACAATTTATACTTCAAGTGGAAAATGGTTTAGAGAATTCGCAAAACGTGTTAAAGCAGGAAATATAGCAGCAAATATGGCAGTTGCACAACCACAACAATTCTTCCCATTCCCTGCGAGAAAGAAGAGTCATTTTGGTGCATTAACTGGACAAGTTGCTATTGTTGATTTCTTAACAGATACAAAAGTAATAATGCAAAGATGGTGGTAATTTCCTTTTTTCTTTTTTTATTAAAATTGATGGGGCTGCCCGGATTTGAACCGGGGTCACGAGGGCCCAAGCCTCGCAGTCTAGACCAAGCTAGCCTACAGCCCCTTTATAAAAAGTAAAGGAGAGAAAATTAAATACTTTACGTAATATAAATAAAGTAAAAATTTTTTAACTTCTGTACTAAATAAAAAATTGTGATAACTTTTTAATTAAAGCCGGGATACCCTAGTCTGGTAAGGGGCAGGCTTGCTAAGCCTGTGCCCATAATGGGCTCGGGGGTTCAAATCCCCCTCCCGGCGCTAAATTGCAAAATCTGCATTTACAATATTTAATGTAAGAAATGCTTTTCCAGTCCATCTACTATAAAGTATTGTTATTGTATAAGTTGCATTTTGTGTAACATTTAATTCTACATATCCTAAATTATCCTGCCAATCAGAATCATATCCAATTTCTCTTACTATTATTCTACATTCTTCACCTACATACCAATTTATGTATATCTTAGAACTAAGTGCTATTATACGTGTAGTAGCATTAAATCCAACTTGTGTATAAGGTCCACATACTGGATCTGTTGCACTAGGAGCCCAATCAAAGGAAATACATAAATCATACCAATAACTTTCACCAATATTCTTATCAAAAACTCTTCTATCAGATAAATTATACCATTGAAC
>QNVI01000061.1 GCA_004348015.1 Thermoproteota archaeon
AAATAGAAAGATTTATATGTTATTTCTTTAATATCAAATTACCGATTCATATAATTAGAATCGGTTGACGGATGAGAGGAGAAGCCACCCCCTTGAATGCCCGATTGGGAACCTACGCTCAAATTTTGAGCGAGGAGGTAGGCACTAAAAACTTAAAGGAGGGAAAAACGTGGGATATCGTAATAAAGGCTACAGGAAGTTTGGACAGAAGTACGATAAGATGAATTTTGGTCCAAAACCAGTAAAAGAAGGCGAGGAATACGAAGTCGATATAAAGGAATTAAGTAGACGTGGAGAAGGTATTGCTCGTATTGAAGGATTTGTAATATTTGTTCCAAATACAAAAGTTGGGGACCATATAAAAATTAAAGTAACTAAAGTAGCTAAGAGATATGCTGTAGCCGAGATGATTCAATAAACTAAATTTAATAAAGATTATTATAATCTTTATTATTTTTTTATTTTTGTGATTAAAATGATATCCATATTCACAAGCTTTGGTACATTAAAAGTAGATAATGATTTATCCTTATCCATTAATGATAAAAGATTAATACCACAATTTAGAACTCTGAATGATATTTTTCCAGTTCTTTATAGTACAGAAAATATCAATATCCCAAGAAGTACTCCATTATATGCTATGTATAGAGGAGTTTGTAATAAAAAAGATGAAGGAATTTTCTTACAAAGAAAGATAAGATTTGATATTACTATAATGTCAAATATAAATATAGGTAAAGAGTGGAATAAAACACTAGGTCATTATCATCCTATTGCAGAAAATAATCTTTCCTATCCAGAATTATATCAAGTATTATATGGAAAAGCTACATTTCTTCTTCAAAAAAAGATAGATAATGAAATTATAGATTTTGTAATCGCAGAGGTAAAACAAGGCGAAGCTCTTCTAATACCTCCTAACTATGGTCATGTAACTGTTAATTCTAGTGATGAAATACTTATAATGGCAAATTTAGTATCTAGCATTTTTCAATCTCTATATGAAGATTATATAAGACATAAAGGAGCTGCATATTATTTACTTATAGATGGCTCTCTTATACCAAATCCAAATTATGAAAAGATAGCTAAACCAAGATTTTCATATAAAAGATTTCCTATATCAAAGGACATTTATTCAGATTTCATATCATGTCCTTCTTGCTTTAATTTTCTTAATCATCCTTCATTAATATCTGATTTTTCTATATGATCTTTTTTTTTAAATTAATTTTATATATTATTTCTGTTTCTCTCTTTATATAAGTCAATAGGTGATTAAATGAAGTTCGGATTTTACACTATGGATGATTTCGATTTTAATGGCAAAAAAGTTCTTCTAAGAGTTGATATAAATTCGCCTATTGATCCCAATACAAATGAAATACTTGATGATTTTCGTATAAAATATCATGTACCTACAATATTAGAACTTTTAGATAAAGGCGCCTCCATAACTATTCTAGCTCATCAAGGTCGACCTGGTGATAATGATTTTACAACTTTAAGTAATCATGCAAGACTTTTATCTTGTTATCTGAATAGAGAAGTAAAATACATAGAAGATATTTTTGGTCCAACAGCAAAATCATCAATATCATCATCAAAGCCAGGAGATATTATATTATTGGAAAATGTTCGTTTCTATTCAGAAGAAGTTATTGAAAAAATGCCTGAGGCTCAATCAAGAACATTTCTTGTTCGTTTTCTAGCCCCTCTTTTTTCAATCTACATAAATGATGCCTTTGCTACTTCACATAGATCTCATCCATCTCTTACAGGCTTCCCCATGGTTTTACCATCATGTGGAGGTAGACTTCTAGAAAAAGAAGTAGAATCTTTGAGCTTAATAATGGAAGATTCCTTAAGACCAAGTATATTCATACTTGGAGGAGGAAAAGTTCAAGATTCTCTACAATTAATAGAGGCACTTCTTCAAAGAAATATTGCTGATAAAATACTCCTAACAGGCTTAGTTTCTCATTTATTTATGATTGCAAAAGGCTTAACTCTTAATAGAGAGACTTTACGTATTCTTGAAGGGAAAGGAATATATGCTCTCCTACCAAGAGCACAACGCTTAGTTCAATCTTTTCCAAATAAAATAGTGACACCTATTGACTCAGCTTTACTTAAAAATAATGAGAGAATAGAAGTTGATATTGAAAACTTACCAAACTTCTCTCCAATATATGACATTGGAGAAAATACTGTTAAACTATACTATGAAATTATAAAAGATGCAAAGGTTATAGTAGTAAGAGGACCAGCTGGTTATATAGAAGATGAAAGATTTAGTAAAGGAAGCGAGGATCTTTTAAAATGTATTATAAATAGTAAAGCAAAGAAAATACTAGGTGGAGGTCATTTAAGAAGAATAGCAGAAAAGCTAAACATTGTTGATAAAATTGATTATTTCAGTACTGGTGGTGGAGCATTTATTGCATTTCTATCAGGCGAAAAATTACCTGCAATCGAAGCTCTTATTAATTCTGCTAAGAAATTTAAATCTGATAAGTTATGAGGTGAATAAATTGGTAGTTAGAATTGGAATAAATGGATATGGAACTATTGGTAAAAGAATTGCTGATGCTATATTGAAGCAAAAAGACATGGAATTAGTAGGTATTACAAAAACAAAACCAAATTTTGAATGTAAAATAGCTATGGAAAAAGGCATATCCATTTTTGCTTCTTCTTCTGATAGAGTTAAGCTATTTGAAGAAGCAGGTATAAAAGTTAAAGGAACATTAGAAGATTTACTTAAAAATTGTGATATTATTGTAGATTGTACTCCAGGAGGTATTGGAGCATCATATAAATCAATTTATGAAAAATATAATGTAAAAGCAATATTTCAGGGAGGAGAAAAACATGATGTTGCAGGATTTTCTTTTAATGCCTATTGTAATTATAAAGAAGCAATCGGGAGAAAATATGTCAGAGTAGTCTCATGTAATACAACTGCTCTTTGTAGAGTCTTATATGCAATAGATAAAGCATTTGGAATTAGAAAAGCAAGAGTAGTCTTAATTAGAAGAGGAGCAGACCCTCATGAAGATTCAAAAGGACCAATAAATAGTATTGTTCCAGATCCAGTTTCTATACCTTCTCATCATGGACCAGATTTAAACAAAGTATTACCACACATTAACATTACTACAATAGCATTTGCAGTACCAGAAACACTTATGCATGTTCATGTTGTGAATTTAGAAGTTAACAATTCAGCAACAGAATCTGATGTAATAAATATACTATCAAAATATTCAAGAATAAAAATAGTTTCTGCAAAACTAGGACTGGATTCTACTTCAGCTATAATTGAATATGCTAGAGACTTAGGAAGAAAACGTTATGATATTCCTGAATTAATAATTTGGAAAGAATCTATAAAATCATATGGAAATGAAATATATCTCTCTCAAGCTGTACATCAGGAGTCTATAGTAATACCTGAAAATATTGATGCAATAAGAGCAATGATGAAGATAACAGAAGATCCTGAAGAATCAATAAGATTAACTGATGAATCACTAGGCATAGGAGGTGATTTTAATATTTAAGAATATACTTGTACCAATAGATAGCTCACTAGCTTCTCTAAGAGCTTTAGACTTAGCAATAGAATTTGCTATGAGGGATGGTGCAAAAATAACCTTAATCTATGTTATTCTTTCATCTTCTAAATTAAATGCTCAAACAAGTGATGAACTTAAAAAATTTGGTGAAAATGTTCTTCATGAAGCAGAAGAAAAATGTAAAAAATATGGCATTATTCCTAGAAAAGTTCTTAGGATTGGAGAATTAGATCAGTCTTCTATAGCTTCAGAAATTTATGATGAAGTATTAAAAGGAAAATATGATCTTGTTATTCTTGGCACTAAAGGATATTGTGGGGAGAAAGCTATACTTATGGGAAGTATTGCTATTGCTTTAGCAATTACTCTTCCATGCACCATAATAATTGTTCGTTAATTTTTTCTCAATTGGTGTTATTTCTATGAATCATAAAGCAAAGATTATCTTTGGTACAGATGGTTGGCGCTCTAGAATGGATAGTGATTTTAATATAGATAATGTAAGAATAGTTGCTCAGGCAATTACATATTACTTAATAGACTCTGGCTATAATAAAGGCATATTTATTGGGTATGATGGAAGAAAAAATTCTCAAATTTTTGCTAAAGCATGTGCTGAAGTAATTTCATCTTTTAATATTCCTTCTTTTATTCCACCAAGACCTGTACCTACACCATTAGCTGCCTTTACTACAGTAAAATATTCACTTGATGGTTCTATTATGATAACAGCATCCCATAATCCTCCAATATATAATGGAATAAAGTTTATACCCTACTATGGTGGACCTGCTACAACTACTATAACAAATAAAATAGAAAATTATATTCAAAAAATTAAATATGTCAAATATGAGGATTTTGATAAATTGAAAACAAAGGGGTTAATCACAATTATAAATCCAATTTATGATTATATAGATCATCTACTAAACATGCTTTCTGTAAATAAATTAAAAATGAATATTTGTATTGATGCTATGCATGGTGCAACTGCAGGAATAATTGAATTGCTGATTTCTAAGCTCAATGCTAATATTCATATGATTAGAGGAAATATTGATCCAGAATTTGGTGGAACTACACCAGATCCTATTCCAAGTAATTTGGAATTATTACGTAATGAAGTAATTTCAAAAAAATTTGATATAGGATTAGCTTTTGATGGTGATGGAGATAGATTAGCAGTAATTACTAACGATGGTACATTTTTATTAGCAAATCAAATCTTACCATTACTTTACATTCATTTACATGATAATAGAAATAAAATTGGAGATGCTGCTAGAACTATTGCAACTTCTCATATGTTAGATTTTATTGTAAAAGAAAGAGGACATAAAGTAATTGAAACTCCTGTTGGTTTCAAGCACATTGCTCCTTTACTATACGAGAAGAAAGTAATAATTGGAGGAGAAGAAAGTGGAGGAATAGGTTTTATAGATCATATACCAGAAAAAGATGGTCTTGCTTCTGCAATTTTACTATTAGAATTCTTAAGTTTTAGTGATATCAAAGAGGTTATTAAAGATATTAACTCTAAATATGGATATTTTGAGTTTAAAAGAATTGATGTAAATAAAACAATAAATATTCCATCAGATCTTCCTACTAAAGAAATATTCAATAAAAAAGTAATAGAAGTAAACAAAATAGATGGATTAAAAGTAATATTAGAAGATGGTTCTTGGTTTTTAATAAGAAAATCAGGTACTGAGAATTTAGTACGTATTTACATAGAATCAAATACAAAGGATAATATTAGAAAATTAGAAGATTTTATTAAGAAATTTCTTAACTTCTCAATAGGATCATTATTATAAATAAATTAAGTAATATTAATTAACAATTCTTACTAATATATTATAAAGGAGATGTAGATTGAAGCGAAAATTTGTTGCTGCAAGAGCAGATTTAGTAGAAAAAATTAGTGAATTAGCAAAGAAAAGCGGTAGAACTATGTTTAGTATATTAAATGAGGCACTTGATGCTTTTATAAAGGCAAAGGAAAAAAATAAAGATCTTTATACTATATTAGAAGAAATGAGTGTTATTGAAATAGCAAGAAATGCAGGAATGATATTTGTACCAGAGGCTATTTATAATATAATTATGGAAAATAATAATATTGAGAATTATTGGAAGAATTCAGGTCAGTTATTTGGAAAATATTTAGAAATTAATGGTTTTAAGGAATTAAAAAATATTGAGAAAGCAATAAAAGAAATTGTTGGAGAGGATATTGATATTTCTATTTCTAGTAATAAAATTATATGCATCTGTCCTAGATTAATGGAAAATAGACTTAGAGATATTGCATCTTTTTTAGAAGGTGTAATGGTAAATTTTGGTTTTAATATAATAAAAAAAGAGATATCAAAAGGTATAGTTATAATAAGAATGAAAAAAGGTGAGACAATTGCCAGAGAAGGTCGAGAAAAAACTATTAGTGGTTAGA
This sequence comes from Thermoproteota archaeon, assembly GCA_004348015.1. Lineage (GTDB taxonomy): Archaea > Thermoproteota > Methanomethylicia > Methanomethylicales > Methanomethylicaceae > WYZ-LMO11. Next base: position 6,043 of record QNVI01000061.1, read on the forward strand.
TCTGACATCTTAGAAAAATTATATGAAATTGCAAGAAAAGAAAATAAAACTCTTTTTGCTCTTACAAATGAAATTCTTCAAGATGCTATTAAAGTTAATGAAATAAATAAAACCATAGGAGAATTATTAAATTTTCATAATTTGATAAAACTTCAGAAGGATTCTGGTGCAATGATTGTTCCATCTGATATATTATTGAAAGCATTAAAAAATTGGAATAATAAGGAGGAAATGATAAAAGCATGGGAGTTAGCAGGTGAATGGTATGGAAAATACCTAATAGCAAAACTTGAGAATCCGCTTGAAGTATTACCATCATTATTTTCTACTTCATTTTGGCATCTATCAGAGATCAAAATGAATATGAGAAATGATGATAAAGTGATTATAAGCCTAATAGCACCAAATACAGAGCAAATTCTCATTGAAATTACTGTGGGATATGTAAATGGTATAATGAGCGCTCTTGGTTTTCAAAATACTAAATGTGATATAATTCGTGGAGTTGCAATATTAGAATTTTCTAAAAAAATATAAAGTTTCTTTTAATTTTAGAAATTTTATGAAATACCTGCCTTGGAGTAAAGTTTCTGATTGGTATTGCAAAACTTGTGGTAAATGTTGCAAAATTTTCAAAGTCCCTCTTTCATTTATTGAGGTTAATTTACTATCTAAAAAATTTGGCTTTTATTGTATAGAAGCAACAACAGGAAGTTTTTATTTGAAAAGAATAAATGGGAAATGTATTTTTCAATTTAATAATCTATGTAGTATACATCCTTTTAAACCCATGGCATGTAAATTATGGCCTTTTTCAATAAATGAAGTACCAAAATATGGTGAAAAAAATAATGCATATTTTGAATATAAAGGCGAAGTATTTTATGTATACTTAAATTCATATTGTGATGGAATAATACCTGGCAAACCCTCTTTTAGACTAGTTAATAAGATAATACCAGAATTAATAGAATTAACTCGAAAACCCTCTAAATTATATAGTAATTGGGAAAAACTTTCTTTTAGAATTTTTAGTTTTCATAATTAAATATATTTAGAATTTAAAATAACATAAAAGGGATAAAAATGAAAGCAATGGTTCTTAAGTCTATATCTCAAATAGAAAATAAACCACTTATACTTGAAGATATAGAAGTACCTGAACCTTCTAATAATCAAATTTTAGTAAGAATAAATGTATGTGGAATATGTAGAACAGAACTTGATGAGATTGAGGGTAGATTACCACCAAAATTACCTATTATTCCAGGTCATCAAATTATAGGTAGAGTATATGAGATAGGATCTTCTGTTAAAAAATTTAAGAAAAATGATAGAGTAGGAATAGCATGGATATATTATACTTGTGGCAATTGTAAATTTTGTAAAAATGGACTTGAAAATTTATGTAATAATTTTATTGGCACAGGTCATGGAGTAGATGGTGGATATGCAGAATATATAGTGATAAATGAAGATTTTGCATATTCCATTCCTGATGTTTTCTCAGATATAGAAGCAGCTCCACTATTATGTGCTGGAGCTATTGGGTATAGGGCATTAAAACTTACGGGGATGAAGGATGGAGATATTATTGGTCTTTATGGTTTTGGTTCTTCAGCACATATACTATTTCAAGTGATTAGATATTTATTTCCAAATTCTAAGATCTTTGTTTTTACCAAAAGAAAGGGTGATTTACCAAGTGAATTAGCTATAAAAATGGGAGCTAATTGGGTTGGAGAAACAGGAGAGACTCCACCTGAAAAACTTAATTGTGCAATAGATACTACTCCTTCTTCATTTCCAGTAAGAGAGGCTTTAAGGAATTTAGAAAAAGGTGGAAGACTTGTAATGAATTTAATAAGAAAAGAAGAAATGATAAATAATTTAGATTACACTATACATTTATGGGAAGAAAAAGAAATTAAAAGTGTAACAAATATAACAAGAAAAGATATAAAAGAATTTTTTGAAATAGCAGCTAAAATACCTATAAAACCTGAAGTTAAAACATTTAGTCTTGAAGAAGCTAATGAAGCTCTTTTAATGCTAAAATATGGAAAATATAGAGGAAGTGGAGTTTTATTAATAAGATAAAAATTTCATTAATTCATTAACATTTGGAAGACCATTTCTTGCGCCTTTCTTTTGAATTTTCAAAGATGCTGTTGCTATTCCCCAATGTAAACATTCTTCTAAACTTAGACCTCTTATTAATCCAGTTATAAATCCAGCATTAAAAGCATCTCCTGCACCTGTTGTATCTACAACATTTACTTTTATAGCAGGCATCTCTATTTCTTTATTACCATCAAATAGATAAGCTCCTTTTTCTCCCATTTTTACAACTATTATGTCCACATATTTTGAAAGTAAGTAAGCGCCTTCTTTATAATTCATATTAGTAAGTTTTTTACATTCTACTTCATTCAATAATAATAAATCAATTCCTTCTAAATCATTTAAAGATAGTTCAACTACTCTTCCTCCAGGATCTAATGATATCTTTGCTTCTTTAATTTTTTCTTTTACTTTTGTAAGTACTCTTTTATTAACATTACATAGCTGTATATATCTACAATGTGGAATTTCATTAACTACTTCATCAATAACTTTTTCTAAATATTCATTTGCACCTCTATATGCTAACATTCTTCTATTTCCATTTTTTTCTACAATTACACAAACCATTCCTGTTAATTTTTCATTAACTATTTTAATGAAATTGGTAATAACACCTTCTTTTTCTAATTCCTCTATAGCTTTCTTACCAAAATAATCATTACCAACACATCCTATAATTCCTACTTTAAGTCCGAGTCTAGATGCTGCTACTGCAAAATTTGCTGCTGCTCCACCATGAAATATTCCCAAATCAGCTAAAACTTCATAATCAATTTCAGGTATTTTATCAACATAAAATGAAATATCTATATTTATATTACCTATAGATATAACATCAAACAAAATTCCACCTTATGAAAGAATTATTCTAGTGTCTACAACTCTATATCCTTGTTTATATGCTATTACTGGATTAAGATCTACTTCCTTTATATTTGAAATATCCATTATAATCCTTGAAACCTTAAGTATTAAATCAGCTAAACTCTCAATATCACAACCTTCTCTTCCTCTTATTCCTTTTAATATTGGATATGCTTTTATTTCTGAAATCATTTCTAAAGCCTCATTTTTATCTATTGGAACTATTCTCAGTGATATATCATTAAATACTTCTACAAATATACCTCCAAGTCCAAACATTACAACAGGTCCAAATTGTTCATCTCTTTTAGCTCCTATTATTACTTCAATTCCTTGAGGTGCCATCTCTTCAATAAGAATACCTTCAAATCTTATGTTCCTTTCTTTAGCAATATTTCTTATCTTATAGTAAGAATTTATGGCTTCTTCTTTATTTTCAATATTTAGTATAACACCACCTATATCTGATTTATGTAAAACATCATGTGATACTATTTTCATTACAATTGGAAAATTAATTTCTTTCAATACATCATCAATTTCTTCTTTTTCCTTTATAACTCTCCATTTTCCAGTAATTATTCCATAATCATTACACAACTTTTTTGCCTCTGGTTCTAAAAGCCATTTTTTATTTATCATTTATATCACTTAATTTTATTTCTTTTATTTTATTTCTTACAATTTCATTTACAAGCTTTGGATCCCCTCTACCTTTTGTTTTCTTCATTACTTGTCCTATAAGAAAGTTTATAGCATTTTCATTTATAAGTGCATCTTTTACAGCTTTTTCATTTTCCATAAAAACTTCTTCTACTATTTTTCTTATAAAATCTTCATCACTTATTCTAATCATGTTTTTTTCCTTAACAATTTGTGAAGGCATTTTTCCTGTTTCCACTATTTCAGGCAAAATTATTTTTCCTATTTTACCACTTATAATTCCATCTTTTATCATTTTTAGCATTTCAACCATTGCTATTGGTGTAATCTTAGTTTCTTGAATTTCTAAACCTCTATTATTTAAAATACCTAGAAGATCACTTATTATCCAATTACTTATAGTCTTTGGCTCATTAAACAATTTTACACATTCCTCAAAAAAGTCTGCAAGAGCTTTTTGTGATACTAGAATATTTGCATCATATTGTGGAATACCATATAATTTTATAAATCTTTCTGCTCTCTCATCAGGCAATTCAGGCATTTTTAATCTTATACTTTCTATAAGTTCTTGTGTTATATGAATTGGTAATATATCTGGCTCTGGAAAATATCTATAATCATATTCTTCTTCTTTTTCTCTTAAGGAAATTGTTACTTTTCTTATTTCATCCCAATGTCTTGTTTCTCTTAATACTTTTTCTCCTTTACTTATTAAATTCATTTGTCTTAATATTTCATAATTAAGCGCTCTTTCTACTTCTTTGAATGATGATATATTCTTTATTTCAACTCTTGCTCCTTCTTTTATAGAGATATTTGCATCACATCTCATTGCCCCTTCAAGACCACCATCAAATATTCCTATATGTTCAAATACTGATCTTAGTTTTTGTAGAAATATTCTAGCTTCTTTTGGTGTAGAAATATCAGGCTCTGTTACTACTTCTAATAAAGCAATTCCTGCTCTATTGTAATCTACAAGTGTATATGGTGATATATCTATAGGCCCTATATGAACTAATCTTGCTGGATCCTCTTCTAATTGAATACGTCTTATTCTTATTCTTTTTATTTTTCCTTCATAACTTATATCTAAATATCCACCACTACAAATAGGAGGAGAATTTTTTGTCTCATACATAGAAATTTGAAAATTCTTATTCATATCAACATAAAAATAATTTTTTCTAGAAAATAGAACTCTTTCATTAATTTTACTTTTTAATGCTAAACCTGCCATTATTGCATACTCAATTGCTTTTTTATTTGGTTTTGGAAGAGTACCAGGATGTCCTAAACATATTACGCATACATTAGAATTTGGTTCTTTATTCCTATAATCTGAACTACAACCACAGAATAATTTTGTTTTAAGATTTGTTAATTGGCAATGAACTTCCAATCCAATTTTTATACCATCCATCATAATTTCTCCCACATTCGTAAATTAAGTTCTTCTTCTAATTTTTTAGCAATACTAAATATTTTTCCTTCCATTAATGGTGGAGCAATTATTTGTAATCCTACAGGTAATCCATTTGAAAATCCACATGGAATTGAAATAGCAGGAAGACCTGCAAGATTTACTGGAATTGTATCAATATCAATCATATACATAGCAAGAGGATCATGAATTTTCTCTCCTATTTTAAATGCAGTTATGGGCATAGTAGGCGTAATTAAAACATCAAATTCCTTAAATGCTCTTTCAAAATCCTTTCTTATAAGTGTTCTAATCTTAAGTGCTTTAACATAGTATTCTTCATAAAAGCCAGCAGAAAGAGCGAAGGCTCCTAGAATTATTCTTCTTTTAACTTCTTTTCCAAAAAGTTTTCTATTATAAGAAAAAGCAGTTGACCAATCCATCCCTTCTTCATCTATTCTAACACCATATCTTATACCATCATATCTTGCAAGATTAGAACTAGCTTCAGACATAGCAATTAAATAATAAGCAGGAAGTGCGTATTTTACCATAGGAAGACTTGTTTCTTCATATTTTACACCTAAATTTTCTAATATATGAATACTTTTCCAAATCTCCTTTATTACATTTTCATCAGTTCCTTCACCAAAGAATTCTTTTGGAATTCCAATTCTCATTCCTTTTATATCTTTATTTAAGTATTTCAAATAATCTTCATTGGGTCTGTTTATAGAAGTTCCATCCATTTCATCATATCCAGCAATAATATTTAAAAGAAATGCACAATCTCTTACATCTCTTGTCATAGGTCCTATTTGTTCAAGACTATTAGCAAAAGCAATGAGCCCAAATCTACTTACAAGTCCATATGTTGGTTTAAGACCTACAATTCCACAAAAACTAGCAGGACATCTTATTGAACCTCCAGTATCAGAACCTAATGCGGCAACAGCTTCTTTCATAATAACAGCTATTGCACTTCCACCAGAAGAACCTCCTGGTACTCTTGTTTTATCCCAAGGATTTCTAGAAATGAAAAATGCACTATTTTCTGTTGAAGATCCCATAGCAAATTCATCCATATTTGTTTTTCCTATTATTACTGCTCCAGCTTCTTTTAATTTCTTTATAACAGTAGCATCATATGGTGGAATATAATTTTCAAGAATTTTTGAACCACATGTAGTTCTTAATCCTTTTGTACATATATTGTCCTTTATTGCTATAGGTATACCTTTAAGAATTCCATTATTATGTCTCTCATTTTTAATTTTCTCATTTATTGTAATATATGCTCTTACTTCTTCATCATATTTTTTAATTCTTTCAAAATATGCATCAATGACATCTTCCCAGATTATATCACCATTTTCTATACTATTTATAAGTTCAAATAATGTTAAATCAAGTATTCTCAATTTTTCACCTCAAAAGATTTTTGGAGCCACAAAGTATCCATCTTTTACTTTTTTAGCTGTAGAAAGCGCCTCTTCTTGACTAAGAGAAGGCCTCACTTCATCTTCTCTAAATACATTTACTATCTCCATAACATGATATGTTGGTTCTATATTTTCTAAAGATAATTCATCAATTATTTTAAAAGCCTCTAATATCTTATTCAATTGATTTAAGAATTCTTCCTTTTCATTTTCCTCTAATTTTATTTTAACAAGCCAGGCTAGTTTTTCTAATCTATCCTTAGAAATGATCTTATACATCTCCATAATGATCACTTTGTAATTAATAATAAGCGAATATTATAAAAATAAGTCTTAATATTTTAATCTTATGCAAGAAGAAACTTTAGTATTAAGAGTAGCAGAAGCAAGACCACAAGATGTTGGTAGGAGAATAGCTAGAATAGCACGTCAAAATATGTTAAAGCTTAATTTAAGACCTGGTGATTTTATTTCTATCACTGGACAACGAAGTACAGTTGCTCGTGTTTGGCCTCTTCCTGATGAGGAAGATTCTGATATAATAAGAATAGATGGTATTATTCGTCATAATGCTGGAACGACTATAGGCGATGCTGTAAAAATAAAGGCTATTGAACTAAATTCTGCTACAAAATTAATTTTAGCACCTATAGAAAAAATTTCCTTCGGTCCAGATTTTACTGATTATGTAAAATCTCTGCTTAAAGACATGCCAGTTACTAAAGGTGATACTATTTTAATACCAATACTTGGAGAGGCCTTAAAACTTGTTGTTTCATCAGTACAACCATCACCATCAGCCTATGTAACTCATGATACAGAAATAATAATAAAAGAAGAGCCAGTAAAAGAAATAGAAGCAGTAGTCTCAAAAGTTACCTATGAGGATATAGGTGATCTTGAGGATGCTAAAATAAAGATAAGAGAAATGATTGAGTTACCAATGAAACATCCTGAATTATTTAAACATTTAGGCATTGAACCTCCAAAGGGTATATTATTATATGGTCCACCTGGCTGTGGTAAAACATTATTAGCAAAAGCAGTAGCAACAGAATCAGGTGCTAATTTCTTCTCTATAAATGGTCCTGAAATTATGAGTAAGTTTTATGGAGAATCTGAAAGTAGATTAAGAGAAATATTTGAAGAGGCTGAAAAAGCTGCTCCAAGTGTTATATTTATTGATGAAATTGATTCTATCGCTCCAAAAAGAGAAGAAGTTACTGGAGAAGTTGAACGTCGTGTTGTTGCTCAATTATTAACCTTAATGGATGGATTAAAATCAAGAGGTCAAGTTGTTGTAATAGCTGCTACAAATAGACCAGAAGCAGTAGATCCTGCATTAAGAAGACCTGGAAGATTTGATAGAGAAATTGCTATACCCATGCCAGATAAAAAAGCAAGAAAAGAAATATTACAAGTTCACTTGAGAAATATGCCATTAGCTGATGATGTTAATATTGATGAATTAGCAGAATTAACACATGGTTATAGTGGAGCTGATATTGCAGCTTTAGCTAGAGAAGCTGCAATACGTGCATTAAGACGTTTTCTACCAAAAATTGATTTAGAAAAGAAGACAATTCCTGCTAATATACTTAAGGATCTCAAAGTAAGTAGAAATGACTTTTTTGAAGCAATGAAAGATATTACACCATCTACATTAAGAGAAGTCTATGTCGAAGTACCAGAAATTCATTGGAATGATATTGGAGGATTAGAAGACGTTAAAAAACAATTAAGAGAAATGGTGGAATTACCAATGAAAAATCCTGAGTTGTTCGAAAAAATGGGAATTACACCTCCAAAGGGTATATTATTATATGGTCCACCTGGCTGTGGTAAAACATTATTAGCAAAAGCAGTAGCAACAGAATCAGGTGCTAATTTTATAAGTGTAAGAGGACCTGAAATTCTCAGTAAATGGGTTGGAGAATCTGAAAAGGCTATAAGAGAAATATTCAAAAAAGCAAGACAAGCAGCTCCTTGTGTAATCTTCTTTGATGAAATTGATTCTATCGCTCCAGTAAGAGGAGGAAGATTTGATTCTGGTGTTACCGAAAGAATTGTTAATCAACTTCTTGCAGAAATGGATGGTTTAATTCCATTAAGAGGTGTAGTTGTAATAGCTGCTACAAATAGACCAGATATTGTTGATCCAGCACTACTAAGACCTGGAAGATTTGATAGACTTGTTTTCATACCATTACCTGACAAAAAAGCAAGAGAGGAAATATTTAAGGTTCATACTAGAAAAATGCCTCTTGCAGAAGATGTAAATATTTCAGTACTCGCTGATATGACTGAAGGCTATACCGGTGCAGATATTGAGGCAATATGTAGAGAAGCAGCACTTAATGCTATAAGAGAAGATTTGAAACCTAAAAAAGTTGAAATGAAGCATTTCATAGAAGCTATAAAGAACACACCAAAGAGCTTATCTCCTGAAGATGTAAAAAGATATGAAACAATGAAAAATATGCTAAGATTCTATCAATAGACTATCGATACATTCTAAATATTTTATTTATTCCATCCATTATTGCATTTATAGAAGTCATTACAATATCTCCACCTACTGCAATACCTCTAGCATTTCTTCCTTGTTTATCTTCTAATAAAACTTCTACTGTGCATAATGAATCAGTTCCACCAGATATGGCCTCTAATTTATAATTCAATAATGTTATTTTTTCTTCAATGGCATTTTGTATAGCTTTTGCTGCAGCATCAACTGGACCAATTCCAGTACTTGCTACAATTTTTTTAGTATCTCCTATTGTTATTTGGACTGATGCTGTAGGCGTTATTTTATTTCCTGTAATTATTAAAACTTCATCTAATTTTACGATCTTCTCAACTTCTGGAATTGTTCCTATTACTTCATCCACGATTGCAATTACATCATCTTCTATTATCTTCTTTTTATGAACTGCTAATTTCTTAACTTTTTCTATAACTTCTTTTATTTTTTCATCTGGAAGATTAAATCTCTCCTTTACAAATGCTGCAACAGCATGCTTTCCTGTATGTTTTCCCATAACAATTCTTCTTTTTTGTCCAACCATTTCTGGTGTAATAGGTTCATAGCTTTCAGCTTTTGCAAGTACTCCATGTACATGTATTCCTGCCTCATGTGCAAATGCATTATCTCCTACTATTGGGAAGTTGGGCATTAATTTTATCATACTATATTTTTCAACAAGTCTTGAAGTTTCCTTTAATAATCTTAATTTTATTCCTGTTTTTATCTTATACATGGCTGTGAGAATCATAACTGTTTGTTCCATACTAGCATTTCCAGCTCTTTCTCCCAGTCCATTTATTGTAGTATGAACTTGTTCAGCTCCTGCTTTTACTCCTGCTACTGTATTTGCAACAGCTAATCCAAAATCATTATGACAATGTACTGATATAGGTTTTTTCAATACCTTCTTTAATTCAGATATTAAATAAAACATAGCTTCTGGTTCCATTACTCCTACAGTATCTGGAACATTATGTATATCTGCACCACATTCTTCTACGCTTTTATAAAATTTTATTAGTCTTTCTAATGGTGTTCTTGTAGCATCTTCACATGAAAATTCACATTCAAAACCATGTGCCTTTACATATTCAGTACATTTTATTGCTTGTTTAAGTGCTTCTTCTTCATTCATTCTGAGTTTATATCTTAAATGAATATCAGAAGTTGCTATAAATATATGAATTCTATCAACATCTGCTCTAATACATGCGTCTATATCTTCAAATGTACATCTTGCTAATCCACAAATCTTTGCTCTCAATCCCATCTTCTTCATATCTCTTACAGTTCTCTCTTCTTCTTCAGAATTTATAGGAAAACCTCCTTCTATTATATCCACTCCCATTTCATCAAGCTTTCTTGCAATATCCAATTTTTCTTCATAAGTAAAACATACACCAGGTGTTTGTTCTCCATCTCTTAATGTTGTATCAAATATGTAAACTCTTTCAGGAAGTTTATATTTGTCTCTTATTATCTTATTAAAATCACTAACAAATATTCCCTCTTCCATAAGTTACACCTTAGATAGTATTATATATGGGAACGAAATATTATAATTTTATGGAACTACAAGAAAGTTTTAAAAAGAAAATGGGATTTGTACCTAAAATTATGGATTTAGCTACTGAACTTGATCCAAAGTTACTTACATTCTATGATTTTTGTGATAAAACAGTTCAAGAAGATGGTGCTTTACCATCAAAAATAAAAATGCTTATTATTATGGCAATGGGCGCTCAACGTCATTGTAGTGAATGTGTAGTTTCTGCAATGCGTGCAGCATATAGGAAAGGAGCAACAGAAGAAGAAATTTTAGAGGCCATTCGTTGTATTGCAGTAGCTGGTGGAGCACCAGCATTAACTGCTTGTAAAGATGCTCTTCAACTTCTCAAAGAGAAAAAACTAGATGAAGAAGGATGTTAGTGCTACTCATAAAGTACTCCTAATTCTTTAAGTCTTTCGTATACTTTTTCTACTGCTATTTTCACTTCATCTTCATGCTTTGCACCAGTACATACCATTTTTCCAGATGAAAATATTAATAATACTACCTTTGGTTCACTCATTCTGTAAATAAGACCAGGAAATTGTTCAGGCTCATACATAACATTTTCTAATAAATATGCAGCTTTTTCAAGATTAACTTCAGCATTTAGATTTGCAGAAGCTACTATGTTTTGTATTTGAATCTCAGGCTCTCCTACAATTACAATATTTCTTTCTTTTAGATTCTTTAAAATTTTCTTTATTGCTGTATGTACTTCTTTTTCTGATTTTGCACCAGTACATACCATTTTTCCAGATGAAAATATTAATGTAGCAGTTCTTGGTTTTGATAATCTATATATAAGACCAGGAAATTGTTCAGGATTATATTCTACACCAGGTACATTTACAGATATAACATCTAAATCTATATTCTGATTAATTGTTATTGAAGCAACAACATTTTCTATTCTGAAAGAAGGTTTCGCCAAAATTTTCACTTCCGATTCCGATTTTTCTTATTTCTCTCTTTGTTTCATTAACCTATAAAGATTTCTTTCTTTCTTTCCGGTATGATTATTATAATAATTGCAATTATAATAATAAACAGAATTATATAATATCCCATATAGGGAAAATACCAAATTACTTTTCCTATAATTCTATCTTCTGGAACCCATGTTAAAGGATTATTTGGATTTCCGTCTGGTAATAAATTTGCATCACCTTTTGTTAATACATAAATTTTATCATTAATTTCTCTTTTATCTATTGCTCTATGCATTATTGGTAAGGGATCATATATTACAAATATGAAAAAATCATAAACTTTTGTATTTGGCAACATATATACAATAATATCTCCATTGGTTCTATTAGCAATTATTTCATTAGCATTGGCTTTTTTTATAAAGACAAGAGAACCAGTAGGTATTGTAGGTTCCATACTCCCTGAAATTACAATAGTGAAAGGTGTATTAGTTCCTGATATAACTCTAGAGCTACTAATAAAAGAAATAAAAAGTATTAAAAATAATAAAGTCACTATATACGATTTTGATATCTTCATGTCTTTCTTACTGGTCCCAATCCAAATTTTTTAGCAAGTTCATCAGCATATTCTTGAATCTTTTTAATTTCTTCTTCTGGTAAATGTCTAAATCTTCCTTGCATTTTTAGATACTTTTCTACAGGTTCTCTCATTGGTACTTGAACTGTAACTCTAACTTTTCCATTTTCAACTTCATAAAGTGGCCAAAGTCCTGTTAAAACTGCCATTCTTCCTATTTCAATTCCCATATCAGTCTCAAATCTCCATCCAGTTGTACAAGGTGTTAATACATGAATTAATGCAGGACCTTCAACATCTAATCCTTTTTTTACTTTATTCATTAGATCTATAGGATATGATGGACATGCTGTTGCAGCATAAGGTATTCCATGAGCTACAGCTATTCCAACTAAATCCTTCTTTTTTGTCTTCTGACCTATGGACTTCTTACCAGGTGGAGTAGTTGTTGTTGCAGCACCATAAGGAGTTGCAGAACTTCTTTGTATTCCTGTATTCATATAAGCCTCATTATCGTAACATATATACAAGAAATCATGACCCCTTTCTAATGCACCACTTAATGCTTGCAAGCCTATATCAAAAGTCCCTCCATCTCCTCCTATTACTACTACATGAAATTTCTCATTACTTTTTCCTTTTCTTCTTAATGATTTCATAGCTCCTTCTATACCTGAAGCTACAGCTGCAGCATTTTCAAAACCTAAATGAACCCATGGTACTCTCCATGCTGATTGTGGGAAATATGAAGTTGCAACTTCTAAACAACTTGTTGGAGTCACTATTACAACATTATTTCCAGTTACTTTTAGTATTTGTCTTACTGTAGTACCTACTGTACAACCAGCACAAAGTCTATGACCTGGAGCAAGATACTCCTCTTTTGGCAATTCTTTTATAGTTTTAAACATAACTCTTCACCCTCTTAGTCCTATATATACACAAGGTTTAGGTCTTCCTTCTTCTGATACTTCTTTTACTATTTCAAACATTTTAATAAAGTCATCTACAAGTATATCTCTTCCACCAAGTCCCCCTACAAAGCTTTGTATTATTGGTTTATTTTTGGCATTATAAAGAGCACAACATATATCAGTATATAGTGGATGACCAGGACCACCTGGAGTTAACGCTCTATCTAATACACCTACTCCTTTTACATCTTCTAATAATTTTATGACTTCGTCCATTGGAAATGGACGAAAACATCTTATTGATATTAATCCTACTTTCTCTCCTTTCTTCCTAAGCTCATTAACTACAAATTTTGCAGTACCTGTAACAGCTCCCATTGTTATTAAAGCATATTTAGCATCTTCCATCATGTAATTATTAATATTACCATATTTTCTTCCAAATATTTTACTAAACTCTTTATTTACATTATTGATATTATTTCTACTCCTTTCAATTGCTTCTAAAACTTGATACTTCATTTCAAAATAGTACTCTGGTGGTCCAACTACTCCAATAGTATATGAAAGCTTTGGAGAAACTCTATTTATTAAAGGTTTTGATGGTATATAATCTCTAACCAACTCCTCATCAGGTAATTCCACAGCTTCATATACATGACTTAATATAAATCCATCAAGATTTACCATTACTGGTAACAATACTTCTTCAGCAATTTTAAATGCTTGTATTGTTGTATCAAAAGCTTCTTGAGCTGATTCTACCCAAAATTGTATCCAACCACAATCTCTTTCTGGCATGGCATCTGAATGATCATTCCATATATTTAATGGATGTGATAATGCTCTATTTACATTTGCCATTACTATTGGTGTCCTAAGTGAGGATGCCATGAAAAGTACTTCATGCATATATGCAAGACCTTGTGATGAAGTAGCAGTAAATACCCTAGCACCAGTTAAAGAAGCTCCTACACATGCACTTATTGCTGAATGTTCAGACTCTACATTTACATATTCTGCTTCTAATTCACCATTAGCTATGAACTCAGAAATCTTTTCTACAATTGGTGTTTGCGGTGTTATAGGATATGCAGCTACAAAATCAACATCTGCCATTTTTACAGCATATGCTACAGCATAATTTCCACTAAGTGCTACTCTTTTCATCTTCTCTCACCATTGTTATTGCTTTTACATTACAACTTTTTTGACAAATTCCACATCCTTTACAATAAGATAGATTTATCTCATAAGATCCATCTTCTTTAACCATTATTGCTCCTTCAGGACAATAAATCCAACATAGACCACATTTAGTACATTTATTCTTATCTAATACAGGTCTAAATACTCTCCATAAAGTGACATCAAATTCTATTGAACTACCTGGCTCTATTATCATAGCTCCTATAGGAATTTCCTTCCATGTTTTCATTCTTCTCACCTTTCAAATATTATTGTTTGATTAAAAGCTTCTCTAACAGCTTTAATGTTTTTTTCTGCAATTTCTTTTCTAAATCTCTCTTTTATTACCTTTTCAATACTTTCTAGTCTAACAATATTTGTAGCTTTAGTTACTGCACCTAATATTGCAGTATTTGTTATAGGCGTTCCAATTTCCTTTATAGCAATAGTTGTTGCATCAACAGTAGCAATTCTCTTAGCATTTTTAAATTTTTCAGAATAGTATTCAGGTTTTAATGTTGTATTAAGAACAACAATACCATTATCCTTAAGTCCATCTTCAATACCATCCATATCACATATATGACTATCAAGTACTACTATAATGTCTGGATTATAAATTTGTGTTCTTAATGAAATTTCATTATCATCAATTCTTGTAAATCCTAAAACAGGAGCACCTCTTCTTTCTGGACCAAAAGCTGCAAATGCTTGAGCATATTTTCCTTCATTAATTACTGCTATTGCTAATATTTCAGCTGCAGTAACAACTCCTTGACCCCCTCTTCCATGCCATCTTATTTCTAACATAATTATCACACCAATATATTGGTATTTTATTGTTAGAAGAATATTTAAAAATTATTATTAATAATGTTATAGTTTAGTGAGAGCTTATGGAAAATGATATTATATCTGCTATAGAAAAACAACTAAGTGAAGGAAAAGGATTTGAAATAAATTTTGAAGGTGAAATACCAAACATCAGTGACATTAAAGGGCTTTCAAAAATAAGTAAAAATGAAATTAGTGATATTAAAGGAATTAAGAAAATTAGGAAAAAAAAGGTATTAGAAGATCATAGAGACTTCATTATTGACGCTTCTAAGGTTTTAATTAAAAATAAAATTCCTTTTAAAGTCACAGTATTTCCTAATGAAATAATTCTACGTTTTGATTTAGATCATTATATTCATTTATATCCTGATAAATTTGTAGTAATAGGATTTAATAATCTAGAGGAATTCCCAATATCTTTAATGAAGTCTTATTTCCCAAAAAATAAAGAAATTAAAATCCTTCGTCCAATTAGGTGATTTTATGAAAATATCTACAATTATCTTTGGTATATCTTTGATTCTAATTTTTTCACCTACTTTTATTTTCTATTTGTATAGAAAAAATGATGTTTTTTCCATTATATTGTACTTTATACCATTTTTAATAGGTATTACTATTATTACAATTTCAGAAAAATTATTTAAGATAGAGCTTAGTTAGATTTCTATAAGTATCTATTGTACTTTTTATTCTCATCAAATCTTTTTCTTCTACATTTCTAACAACTTTTCCTGGAATCCCCATTACTACACTTCTATCTGGAATTTTCTTTCCCTCAGGAACTAAAGCTCCTGCTCCTATGATGCATTCATTACCTATTTCTGCACCAGTTAATATAATCGCTCCCATTGCAATAAGACAATTATTTCCAATTTTACATCCATGTAATATACAACCATGACCTATTACACAATTATCCCCTATGATAGTTGGAAAACCAAAATCAGTATGTATAATAGATCCATCTTGTATGCTAACATTTTTCCCTATTGTAATTCTTTCTATATCTCCTCTGATTACTACAAATGGCCATATATTACTATAATCCCCTATAATCACATCTCCTATAATGACTGCATTTTCATGTATGAATACTGATGATGATATTATTGGTTTTTTTCCATTAATTTCTTGTATCATTTTTCCTCACTCAATTTAAATAATGAAACTAACATTTCTGCATTTATAAAGTATGTAAATTTAAATGTATTTATCCATTCTGGCTTATCCATTACTCCTTGAAAACAAATACCTATTACACAATCTAGTTTACTTATTTTTTTGAGTTTTTCTTTTAATTCATATGGATTTACTTGTGATTTTAGCATTGCTAAACCACCTAGTAATACTACAATATCAAAATCTTTTTCATCAGTTTTCTCTCCTGCTATATAACCAATTCCTTCTTTTACATTTAAAATTACAGGGACATCTCCATTAGGAGAGAAATAAGTCTTTATTGGTAAATCTCTAATGCTATATGTAAGAAATTCAGCAAAAGGTATACATGTAAAAGGTGTACCAACAAATAACAATTTACCTGTCTTTTTAGAATCAATTATTGCTTTTCTAAAACATCTACTCAATCCAACAAGTCCTTTTTCTGTCATGATTTCTTCCTTNATNATTTTCTCACAATTTTTAAATAATATTTTTCATATTTCTATTTTTGGGATGAATTTTGTCAACAGATTTAAAAACAATACTTAGTGAATTCATTAAAATATATTCTTCTAAAGGTCCATTACCTTCTTTCTCAATTTCTCATATAGTTAAAACCTTATTGTTATTAGAAAGTTCTACTATAGGAAGACAAGCTCTATCTAAAATGTTAAAAATTGGTGAAGGGACAACACGTACAATCATAAAAAAACTTTATGATAAGGGCATAATAGCTATTGATCCTGTAGGTGGATGTTACTTAACAGATTATGGTAAATTAATTACAAAAAAACTAAGAGAATATGTTATTTCTGAAAAAGAAGCAGATCTAAAGGAATTTGGAGTATTTCTTCCTGCATGGGCAATACATATAAGATCTTCTCATATTCCTAATATTACAAAAGCTAGGGATATTGGTATAAGATATGGTGCAGAAGGTGTACTTATTTTTCATTTTAAAAATTCCAAAATTTCCTTACCAATGATAACTGATGATATTTCTAAGGATTATCCTAATACTTCAAAATTTATTAGATCTTTTACGCTTAATGAAAATGACTTAGTAATTATAGGATTTGCAAAAGATATTATAACTGCTGAAATAGCTACAATTGCTATAGCAATTCATATAATATTAGAAATTATTTAGTAATATTATAACAAATGGTATAAATATTAGTACAATTGTATATAAATAATGGGGAGAATATTCATGAAAAAAAAAGTACAATTGTACTCTCTGTTGTCCTGCTGGTAATAATATTCTCAGCAATTGGTATCTACATTTCGCAGATATCAACTCCTAAGGTAAAAGTGAGAATTGGCTATTTAACAGGAGATTTACATCATCTGGCATTATTTGTTGCTATAGCAAATAACTACTTTGCAAACTATGGAATAGAATATGAAGTTTATGAATATATAAATGGACCTACATTAATGCAACATTTTCTTGCAGGAGAGCTTGATTTTGGTTATGTTGGAACACCTCCAGCATTAATTGCAAGATCACAAAGTATAGGTTCTCCTAATGCACCTATTGCTATTGCTTCTGCCAACTTAGAAGGATCCGCATTAGTTGTTAATCCTAATATAAAAAGTATATCAGATTTAAATGGAAAGAAAATTGGAACACCAGGTACTGGTACTATACAAGATGTAATGTTATCAATATTTATTAAAAATAATAATTTAAGTGTTACAAAATATCCTATGACTGTAAGAGACTTACCTTTAGCATTTGCTAGAGGAGAAATAGATGGTTTTATTGCATGGGAACCATATCCTTCAATTGCAATTTATCAATATAACGCATCAATATTACTTACATCTAAAGATTTAATGCCAGATCATCAATGTTGCCTATTAGTGGTTTCAGAAAAATTCTTAAATTCAAGACCAGATATTGTTGAAAAAATGGTTAAAATTCATATTACTGCAATAAACTTTATAAATAGTAATCCATTAAAAGCTAAGGAAATAGCTATCAATAAAACTGGTCTTCCTGAAAAAGTTATTGAATCTGCATTATCAAGGATAAAATATAATGCAACAATAAATACTGAAAGTATAAAAACATTCCTAAAAGAATCAATATCTCTAGGCATTATTAAAAATGTAGATCCAGAGAAAATAGATGAATTTTTAAAGGGCTTTATTTCAACTAAGTTTATTGGTGGCTAATATTGAAATATCATATTAATTATCTTTTTTCTTTTCTTTCTATTATTGTATTTTTGATATTATGGCATTTATTTTCAATTATAATTAATATTCCTTATTTTCCTAGTCCCATAGCAGTTATTAAAGCAATTTTAGAAATTGCATTGGTTGGTGATGTTGATAAATATACATTAGCTCAACATATCTATGTTAGTGTAGAAAGAGTATTATTAGGATTTTTTATTGCTATTATAACAGCAATTCCCTTGGGTTTAATTATTGGAATAAAACCTTTAATTAAAGATGCTCTTACACCAATTATTGAACCTATAAGATTTATTCCTCCAATAGCTTGGATTCCTTTAGCAATAGTTTTACTAGTAGGTATTACAAGATACATCTTTGTTATATGGGTTGGAGCTTTCTTTCCTATTTTATTAAATACTATTGCAGGCATAAAAAGAACATCTAATATTCTAATTCAAATGGCAAAAAGCTTTGGTTCAAGTAGAAATCAAATAATATATAAAATTATTATTCCAAGTTCACTTCCTGAAATAATGACAGGTCTAAGAGTTGGTCTTGGAGTAGGATGGATGTGTATTGTAGCAGCTGAAATGATAGGTGGAGAACCTATAGGTCTTGGAAGACTTATAATAAAATATGCAGAATTACTTAGATTAGATGTAGTAATAGCTGGAATGATAGTTATAGGAATAGTAGGTATGCTAATGAACTATATTATGCTAGCAATAGAGAAAAGACTATTCAAATGGAGACCAGAAATTACTATAACATAGGTGATTGTATTGGGTAAGGAAATAATTGTAGACTCACTAACAAAAATATTTACACAAGGAAAATCAAAACTTGAAGTTTTAAAGGATTTAACCTTTGATGTAAATAAAGGAGAGTTTTTATGTATTGTTGGGCCATCTGGATGTGGAAAGACTACACTTTTAAAAATTATATGTGGCCTTGAAGAGCCTACTTATGGTAAAGTATTAATAAGAAATGAACCTCCAAATCCAATAAAACATCGTTTTGGTATGATATTTCAAGAAGATTCTCTATTGCCATGGAGGAATGTTATAGGAAATGTAAAATTTGGATTAGAAATTAAAGGACATAATAAAAAAGAGTCAGAGGAAATATCTAAAAAATATATTGAAATGGTCGGTCTTAAAGGGTTTGAGAACTACTATCCATATCAATTATCTGGTGGTATGAAGAAAAGAGTAGCTATTGCTAGAGCCTTAGCAATTGATCCTGATCTAATATTAATGGATGAGCCTTTTGCAGATTTAGATGCTCAAACTAGATCATTAATGCAAAGAGAATTACTTAGAATATGGTTTGGAGTAGGAAAAACTGTATTATTTGTAACTCATAATGTAGAAGAAGCTGTATTCTTAGCAAATAGAATAATAGTTTTAACAAAACGTCCATCAAGAATAAAGTCTATGATCAATATAGAATTACCATATCCAAGGAATAGACTTAGTCAGACGTTTATTTCTTATCGAGAAAAAATACTTAAATTATTTCATGAAGAGATAGGAGGAGCTGAATTTGGAACGTAATGTTTTTGATGAATTAATAGAAGCATTTTTAAAATCTAATGAAGATTTTTCATCAACCTTACGTTCTATTATGAAAAGAATGAATATATCTATAAAAAAAATTTAAGTCAAGAAACAGGCATTCCTTTAAGTACATTAAATAAGATATTAAATGAATCAAGAGATATAAGAATTTCAACTTTAAGAGCTATAATTTCATATTTTCGTAAAATTGAGAGAACATCTTCTGATATAGTTATAGGAATTATTGCCTCTAGATCTACATTAGATAACATATCAAAAAAACAATTATTAGTAAAAGGGAAAAAAGTTTTGATAAAAGAATATCCTGCATCTAATATTGAAGATGCNATAATAAGTACAATAAANGCAGAATGTGATAGAGTGGATGGAATCATATGTGCTCCTATTATTGCAAGTATAATTGAAAAATTTATTAAAATTCCAATAGTTACTATTAAAATTAAAGAAGAAAATATTATTGAACCCGTTGAGAAACTTATTGAAAAAATTATTTCATATGAAACAAAAGATTAAATAATAATTTAAGATAAACTTTTATAACCTCCTATCTTTCATTTTTAAACAGTGAAGGGTATGCCAAAATATCCTGATAGAATTGATTTATATGACGATCGAGGCAAACTTTTTGATACCAATGTACCAATAGAGGCAATAAGTCCATTGAAAAATCCAGCAATACATCAAATAATCAATAACATAAAACAATTTGTAGCAGTTAACCTAGAAGGAATAGAAAAGGCATTAGCAACAGGTGAAGTTGGAGGAAGATTTTGTATTATAAGAGGAAGAAATTTGAAGCTTGATTTAGTAAAAAATGCTGAAAGTGTTGCTGAGGATCTTAAAAAATGTCTACAAGTAGATCCAAATGATGATACTGAAGTAAGACCAATTAAAGGTGGAAAATATTTACTTGTAAGAGTTCCAGCTAAAAGATTGGCTGCTGGTGTTGAATACACTACAGGTGTAACTGCAGTAGCTGCAGCTCTATGCTGTACAATAATTGAAAAGTTTAATGTAAGTATATGGGATGCTGATTTAGTACATACTGCAGTTTGGGGAAGGTATCCACAAACCATGGATATGTTAGGAGGAAATGTTTCATCATTACTTGCAGTACCACAACAAAATGAGGGTATGGGTTATGCTTTAAGAAATATACCATGTGCACACATTGCATTAATAACAAAAAGAAATGCAATGAATGCTGCAGCTTTAGCTGCTATACTTGAACAAACTGCAATGTATGAAATGGGCGATGCTATTGGAAATTTTGAAAGATTCCATCTTTTAGGACTTGCATATCAAGGATTAAATGCTAATAATATGGTTTACGATCTTGTAAAAGAAAATGGAAAAAATGGCACTCTTGGTACAGTAGTAATTTCAACAGTGAAGAGAGCATTAGAAGATAAAGTCATCTATCCTCTTAATAAAACACCTTCTGGCTATACTATATATACTACTAATGATTTAAGTAAATGGAATGCATATGCTGCAGCAGGACTACTTGCTGCTACCATGGTAACATGTGGTGCTGCCAGAGCAATGCAACATGTACCATCAGTTCTAATATACTTTAATGATTTAATAGAAAGAGAAACAGGTCTTCCTGGTGTTGATTTTGGTAGAGTTGCAGGTACAGGCGTTGAAATGGCATTCTTTAGTCATTCAATTTATGGTGGAGGAAACCCAGCAGTATTTCATGGTAATCATATAGTTACAAGACATAGTAAAGGATTTGCTATTCCATGTGTTGCTGCAGCAGTTGCATTAGATGCTGGAACAACAATATACTCCCCAGAAAAAATTAGTGGTGTTGTAGGCGAAGTATTAAGTGAAGTACCTGAGTTAAGAGAACCATTAAAATATGTTAATGAAGCTGCAGTTTCTATAAAAGGAGGTGTTTAAAATGGTAGAATATAAACCTCAATATTATCCTGGAAGCTCTCCTATAGCTGCCAATAGAAGGAAATACATAAATCCAAATTATAAATTAGAAAAACTAAGAACAATAAGTGATGAAGATTTAATAAAAATATTAGGCCATAGAGCTCCTGGTGAAGCCTATAAAAATGTACATCCTCCTTTAGAGGAAATTGGAGAACCAGAATGCCCAATAAGAGAATTAGTTGAGCCAACACCAGGTGCTAAAGCTGGTGATAGAATAAGATATGTTCAATTTACAGATTCTGTATATTTCGCTCCTTTAACTCCATACATGAGAGCATGGATGGGACATATGAGATATCGTGGCGTTGATATAGGTGTACTATCTGGAAGATCTCCTTTAGAAGCACGAGAGCGTGATTTAGAAAAAGTTGCAAAAGAGCTTATAGAGACAGAGGTATTTGATCCTGCAAGAGTTGGAATTAGAGGTGCTACAGTACATGGACATGCTTTAAGATTAGATGAAAATGGATTAATGTTTGATGCCCTACGTAGATATCAATTTAATAAGGCTACTGGTGAAGTGATATATGTAAAGGATCAAGTAGGAGTACCATTAGATAAGCCAATATCCGTAGGTAAACCATTACCTGAAGAGGAACTTAAGAAGAGAACATGTGAATTCAGAGTAGATGGAGTACCATTTAGAACAGACTTAGAACTTATTCAATTTGTACAGAGAATTCATATGCTCAGAACAGAAGCAGGTTTTAATCCTGAGAAAGTTAAAAATATTTAGGGGGGTATAGAATGAGTGAAGAAAGAATGTTTATAGAAGCCCTCAGGAGAAAATTTAAGGAAGCTCCTGAGGAAAAATATACAAAATTCTATATATATGATGGTTGGAAACAATCAAAAAGAAAAAGGGAGTTTGTAGAAATAGCTCAAAAAATTGCAAAAGAAAGAGGAATCCCATTCTATAATCCAGATTTACACTTAGGAGGAATTCCATTAGGTCAGAGAGTATTAATGCCATATCGTCTTTCTGGAACAGATATTTATTGTGAAGGAGACGACTTACACTTTATCAATAATGCTGCTATGCAACAAATGTGGCATGATATAAGACGTACAGTTATAGTTGGATTAGATGCTGCACATATGGTACTAACAAAACGTCTTGGAAAAGAAGTAACTCCTGAAACAATTAATCACTATCTAGAAGTATTAAATCATGCTCTTCCTGGTGCAGCTGTTGTTCAAGAGCATATGGTCGAAACTCATCCAGGGCTTGTGGCTGATAGTTATGTAAAAGTATTTACTGGTGATGACGAACTTGCAGATGAAATTGATGATAGATTCTTAATTGATATTAATAAAGAATTTCCAAAAGATCATGCAGAACAATTAAAGGCAGCTATTGGTAAACGATTATATCAAGTATGTCGTATGCCAACTATAGTTGCTATGACATGTGATGGAGCTACAATGTCTAGATGGGCAGCTATGCAAATTTCAATGTCAATGATAAATGCGTATAAGCTAATGGCAGGAGAAGCAGCTGTTGCTGAGTTTGCTTTTGCTGCAAAGCATGCAGAACTTATTGAAATGGGAACACTATTACCATGGAGACGTGCAAGAGGTCCAAATGAACCTGGAGGAATTCCATTAGGATATATTGCAGATATATGCCAAGCTTCTAGAGTCAAACCAGAGGATCCTGTTTGGGTAGCTCTTGAAGTAATCTCAATGGCAGCAGTACTTTATGATCAGTTCTGGTTTGGTAGTTATATGTCAGGAGGAGTAGGATTCACTCAGTATGCTACATGTACTTATACTGATAATATACTTGATGATTTCTGCTACTATGGTGCAGATTATGTTAAAAAGAAATATGGAGGATTTGCAAAAGTAAAACCAAGCTGGGATATAATTAAAGATATTGCAACTGAAGTAACATTATATGGTTTAGAACAATACGAAAAATATCCAGCATTAATGGAAACTCACTTTGGAGGTTCTCAAAGAGCTGCAGTTGTTGCTGCAGCTGCTGGAGTTTCAGTATCTTTAGCAACAGGTCATTCTACAGCTGGTATTAATGCATGGTATTTGAGTCAATTGCTTCATAAAGAGGAAATGGGTAGATTAGGATTCTATGGCTATGATTGTCAAGATCAATGTGGCTCTGCAAATAGCTTCTCCTGGAGAAGTGATGAAGGTTTAGTATTTAATCTTAGAGGTGTGAACTATCCAAATTATGCAATGAATGTAGGACATCAATCAGCTTATGGTGGTATAGTATCAGCAGCACATGGAGCAAGAGGAGATGCATGGACTACAAATCCATTAATAAAAGTTGCCTTTGCAGATAAAGATTTGAAATTTGATTTTACTCATCCAAGGCTTTGCTTTGGAAAAGGTGCACTCAGAGAATTCATGCCTGCTGGTGAAAGAGATCTAATTATACCACCCCATTAACCTTTTTTATTTTTTCTTTTTATGAATGGTTATTTGGCTTTAAGAAAAATTATAGATACTATTTTTGATATTTTTACATTATCACCAAAAGAAGCTAGAGAAAAATATTTTCTTTTTCCTAATTTTGCAGAACATATTTCTAAATTATTTCATGAAGAAAGATTAATTGATATACCAGAAAGATTAGAAATTCAAGCTGAAATTGTTAAAAAATATAATCCACCAGCAAG
This sequence comes from Thermoproteota archaeon, assembly GCA_004348015.1. Lineage (GTDB taxonomy): Archaea > Thermoproteota > Methanomethylicia > Methanomethylicales > Methanomethylicaceae > WYZ-LMO11. Next base: position 30,621 of record QNVI01000061.1, read on the forward strand.
ACCTGCCTTAGATCCTTATGTCTCTATGCAAATAGGTGTATTCAATAAGAATTTTTCAGATTGGGAAATAGGACATTTCTTAAATTATCCTGATTGTTGTATTAAATCATTTACAGAAGAAATAAGATATGGTATTGATGAAAAACACTTTAAAGAAATGGAAAATTTTGATAAAATTATTTTAATAACTGCAGGTTTTATTCCACATAGTCTATTTTGCAAAAAAGCTTTTCAAAACTCATTAATTTGTATATTAGAGGAAAAAGAAATTCCAAAAATAAAAAAATTAGAAATAGAACTTTTTAATTCATTACCTCATTTTCATTCTGAATATAAATATCATTATTATGAAATAATTTCCAATAAAATCCTTGGTAGTTCATATAAAGAACTTATTAAATAATCAGTATCAAAATTAATAGCATTTCCATCTCTATTTATAAATATTGAAATATTTGCTTCTCTTAATGCCATAATATCATTTATATCATTTCCAATCATAATTACACAACCATAAAATAATTTCAATAATTTTATAAGTTCCATTTTTTCTTTTGGTGTTGCATTATAAATTGCAAATTTTTCTTTTATTCCTAATATTTTTGCGCATTTTAAAGTTGCTTTTTTACAATTCCCAGTTGCTATAAATATATCACTTATCTCTCTCAACTTACTTATAGCATATTTTGCATCATCATAAATTCTACCTCCTAATCCTACAGCATATCTTATATTTCCTTTTTCATCTAATATTAATGCTTTACATGTACCTATTTCAGAACGACAATGATTTAATGCCTCATTTTCAATTCTTTTTAATATATCATAATTTCTCCTTATTTCTTCTATGTTTATTTTTGGCTTTTCAGAAGAAAAAGAATAGCTTATTTTAAATCTATTATTCTCTATATTTAATAAAAATCCTTTAAGTTTTTTAACAATATTTAATGTACTTACATGATATATGAATTCCTTCTTTTCAAAATCAAATAATACTCTACAAGGATTTAATATAGTTCCTGATTTATCAAATACAATAGCAGTTTTCATCCTGCTCCACTTACACTAGCACTTGAATCTATGTTACCTTCATCTCTTATTTCAATAGATTTAGATTTTTCCTTAATTTTTTCAGGAACTTTTTCCTTGGGCTCTTCTTTAATTCTCTCTTCAGAAGGCTCAATAAAATCTATATCATAAAGAAGTCCTGTAGAATCCAATCTTACCCATTTTTTACCAGCAATTTCTACAATTTCTAAAATCCTACCAATGGTTCCAGTTCTTTTATAAATTACTATACTTCCTTCTCTTAACAAGCACTACCCCCATAATTTTTAATTATATCCTCTCTTATTAATTTAAGGGATAAAAATTGAAGACCTTGAAAGAAATTGTAAAAACTATAAAGGAATTCAAAGGCTTTTCAAGGAAAGCTGAGATTAGCGATATAATAAAAATAATTGGTAGTATTGAATATGATGATGCTGGAATAATTGAACTTAAAGAAGGCTATATTGTTGTATCCACCGATGGAATAACTGAGGATTTAGTAAAATTAGATCCTTGGCTTGCAGGATATTATTCTATACTTGTAAATGTTAATGATGTTATAGTAAAAGGAGCAAGACCTATTGGTTATGTTAATGTGATTTCAGGACCAAAAGAAATACGTAATAAAATTGCTCAAGGTGTAAGTGATGGATTAAAAAAATATAGTTTAAAGCTATTAAAAGGTCATACTCATCCAGATACTTCATATTCTGCAATAGATGCTGCTGTAATTGGTATGGCAAAAAAAGTTATTAGAGGAACTACTGCTAAACCAAATCAAAAAATCTTAATGGCTATTGATATTAATGGATCTCTTTTGAAAAAAGGATGGACAAATTGTTTTGATAGTACAATAAATAAATCCTCAGAAGATATAGAAAATATGATATCTTCTTTAATTAACTTCATAGAATTAAATAATAATATTACAAGTTCAAAGGATATCAGTAGTCCTGGCATTATTGGAAGTTTAGCCATGTTATGTGAGGCAAGTAATGTTGGCGCAAAGATTTATTTAGATAAAATTCCTAGACCAAGGGATATACCTATTCATGAATGGCTAACTGTATATCCTGCTATGGGCTTAATATTTGGTATTAATGATTTTTGTGAAACTAAGATGTTAGAAAATGCAGGATTTTCAGTTAGTTATGTGGGCAAATTTACATCAGATAATAAAATAGTATTGAGTCTTAATAATGAAGAAGAAACATTTATGGATCTATCTAAAGAATCAGTTATAGGTATTAAAAAATAATTATTTCATATTGGCTCTTTCTTCTGGTAATAAATGTTTTATTACTTCTAATGTTGGTCCCTTTGCAACTATTTTACCTTCCCTAAGCAATATTGCCTCATCGCAAAGTCTTATTACGAAATCCATATCATGAGAGACTACTATAAATGTTTGTCCTAATTCTTTCCTTGCATTTTTTATTGATTTTATTATTTCTCTTTGAGTCAATAAATCAATTGTACCTGAAGGCTCATCAAGTATAACAATTAATGGCTCCTTTATTAAGACTTGAGAAAGAGCTATCCTATGTTTTTCTCCTTCACTTAATTCATCAGGATATTTATCTAATATTGTTATGATATAATCCTCTTTAAAGCCTACAGCTTTTAGTGTTGAAATGACTTTAAATCTTGCAAATTCATCAGGTAATTCCAATCCTATAGCATCAGTTAAATTCTCCAAAATTGTTCTATATGGATATAATGAATACTCTTGATGTAATATTCCTATATACCTAGTAGCTCTTCCCCTTCCCATTATTCCCGGTTCTGACATATCTATCCATTCATCTCCTATTCTAATTAATACTTTTCCTGATGTAGGATTTGTTATTCCTGCTATAATTCTTGATAATGTTGTCTTTCCAGCACCACTTATTCCAATAATTCCAAAGATCTGTCCTTTTTTTACTTCAAAAGAAACATCATCTAGTGCCTTCACAACACCTCTATCTATAGAGAAATAGTATTTTTTTACATTTTCTACTTTTAATATTGTTTCTTCTATTCTTTTAATTTCTTCATGTTCTTCAGCTTCTTCTCTTATAAATATATTTATAATTTCCTTAGGATCGCCTATAGCTTCAATTTTCCCTTCATTTAATAATATTGCTTTTTCACATAATACCTCTATTACTTGAGGTAAGTGAGATGTCACTAACATAGTAATATTATTCTTTTTTGCTTCTTCATTAAGTATGTTGTTTATAAGTTTTGTACTAAAAGGATCTAATGTTCCTGTAGGCTCATCTGCAAGTAATAATATTGGTTTAGTTGCTAATAATCTTGCTAAGACTACTCTTTGTTTTTCTCCTCCACTTAAATCTCTTGCTATATGAATTATTCTATGTGAAAGACCAAATTTATCTATAATCTCTATAGCCTTTTTATTAATGTCTACTTCATTTTTCTGTATAGATTTTGAAAGAGCTTCTACTATATTTTCATATACTGTTAAATTACCATAAAGACCAAATGTCCTTTGAAACATCATGGCTATTCTATTCTTAATTCTTTTGGATATTCTATCATCCTTCCAAAAATCTACTTCTATGAGCTCTAATTTACTATTACATAAAGGACATGGAGTATTTACACTACTTGGCTTATCTACATATCCACATGATTTACAATATGAAATTCTATATACTACTCTTCCAGAAGTTGGTTTATATTCAGGTATTCCTTTTAATATTGATAAAAGTACACTTTTCCCTGAACCACTTTTTCCTAATATTCCTATTCTATCTCCTTCATTTATAGTCAATGAAATATCCTTTAATACATATTTTCCATTAAATTTTTTAGAAATATTTTCTAAGATTATGAAAGGTTCTCCCATTAAAACACCTCAATTTCTTTAATTTTCTTTAGCACCTCTATTGCATCTTCACGTTTTTGATCTATCCTTTCTAATTTTATAATCTCAAATATTTCTTTTGCTCTTTTTATGCCCAATTCAGATATACTTCTTTGTATAATCCTATTATAATTTCTCAAATAAAATGGCACTTCCTTAGCAATTCTTAATATTACTTTTGCTTCTTCTTCACTTATTTTTGATTTACTTAATAAATGGTCTAAAGTTGCTCTTATATTAACTAGAGCCTCAGAAATAGGTTGATAAGTTGAAGGATGATATGCTACTGCAACTTCATCATCTGCATTTATTTTTCCTTCTTTATACCAATTATATATCTTACCAATACCTATCATTCCATAATTATCTAATTCACATGCTCTTAATGCTCCTATACTTGCTCCACCTATCACTATTACTCCTCTATCAATAGCATTCATAATTTCTCTAGGAGTAACTGTTACTCTATGATAAAATACTCCATCAATTAATCCTATTACTTTTGCTCCATCTTCTATTGCTTTTAATACATCTCCTCTTCCAGCAGGAGGTCTATAATCAGCTATTGGTAGTATTCTTAATGCTTCTTCTTTAGATAAACTTGGACCTAAAAAAACTATGATTTTTTTCATAGTTTTCCCCTAACACATCTTTTTCCTATTCTATCTTTATCTATAGCATAAACCTCTAATCCTGGTACTATTACACGAACTGTAGGAACATTTATCTCTTCCTTGGTCAGATCTACTACTATTACTTCATCTATTCCTATTATCTTTAATCTGTTAATAATATAATCAATATCATTTAAAAAATCATCATTATCAATAGAAGTAATTTCACTTAATTTTATACTTTCCTTAGATCTTTCAAACCATTTTTTATTTAATCTTTTCATTCTTTCATATCCAATAATTCTTGCAAATGCTGCTTTATACGTATCTTCTCTTACTCCATGTATTGTTGTTAATCTACTTTGTGCTGCCTCTGTTAATGCTCTAATTAATGCAATTTCAGGAATTAAATGAGTTCCAAGACCAAGAGAAAGTAGAGCAGGATCTTTTGTAAGTTCATCATCTAATGCAACTCCTATTGTTGGAATTCCTATATCTGATGTGATATCCTTTATATAAACTCCAATAGAAGCTTTTTCAAATTTATTAATGATATTACTTATCATTCCATTAGAATCCACATAGACGTCCCTTCCTTTTGTAATGCCTACTTCATATAATGACCAGGCATCTCTTTCTATGACTTCTAATAAACCATGGACTATTGCTTCTTCTATTACATTACCAGAAGCTAAACCATTAGTATTTGTTCTAAATAATTGATTTTCTCTTTTATATGGATGAAATACTGCTTCTGCAGGAACTAATATATCACAATTATTTATTAGTGAAAAACCTAATACCCATTCTATTTCTTCATTATGAGAATAGTGTGTAAATGGAGGTAATATTAATTTTCTTGGATCTAATACTTTATATCTTTCTGATAAAGAATTGTAACTCCCTTTTATTATCATTCTATAATCTGGTTCGGCTGAAAATCTTTCAACTCCTTCCATTATTGCTGATACTTCAGCAGCCTCTGGAGATATTCCCTTACCACTATATACAGATACAGCTCCTTCAGCTGCTTTTGGTCTTATTGTTGAAAAAATAGGTAGTCCTATTCTATCTAATCCTGTAATATCTGCTATTCTTGTTATTCCTACTTTAGAATATATTTTTCTTAGGTATTCTAATGTTTCTTCTATTTTTTTAGCCCTATGTGTTCCTTCTTTATATTCTTTCTTTATATGTCTTAATATCATTGTTCTTTTTCCTCAAGCTCCTTTACACCTGATACCATTAAAGCAGCTCCTACTGCTCCTATTAAGTTAGGCTTTGGAGGAACTATCACTTCAACTTTTAATATATCAGACATTGCCTTAACAAGGCCTTTTATTAAGGCTGTTGAACCTACTTCTATTATTGGATATCTTATATCAATTTCCTGTAATTGTTGTTCAAATACCTGTTCGGCTACACTATAACATGCTGCAGCAGCAACATCTTCTACTTTAGCTCCAGCAGCTAATGCTGCTACTAAGTCTTGAAGACCAAATACTATACAATAAGCATTCATTGGTACATTTCTATAATCTCCTTTTAAGGCTAATTCTCCAAATTCTTCTAAACTGACTCCAAGTCTTCTAGCACTTGTCTCTAGAAATCTACCAGAAGCTCCTGCACAAACACCTCCAACTGTAAAGCTATCAGGAATACTATCATAAAGTGTTACAGCCTTATTATCCATTCCTCCTATATCTATTACAGTAGCATCTCCTTTTTGTTTATTAGCTAAAAATAAAGCTCCTTTTGAACATGTAGAAACTTCTTCCATTGATAATTGTGCATTATAATATTCTTTTAATATTCTTCTTCCATAACCAGTTACTCCTATACCTTCCAGTTTATCAATAGTAACATTTGCCTCTTGAAGTGCCATTTCAAGTGCTCTTTTACCACTTTCTAATACACTTGTTGTTGGGAGCCATCCTATACCAATTACTTCATTATCCTTCATAACAACTGCTTTTGTAGTTGTTGAACCTGAATCTATTCCTGCAGTTAGACCTTCTTGTTTTGTACGTGCAAATAATGGTTTTTTACTTACTGTATTAACAAGAGCCTCTAATCTAAGTAATAATGCCCCTGCTTTTGTTCTTTCAGTAAACGAATATGTCACAACTGGAATTTTGCTTTTGCTCTGAATATATCTCCTAAGAATGCTTCTTGTAAGAGCACCTTCTGCACATCTAAAACATGTTGCTAAAAATACTCCATCAGCCTCTACTCTTCCTTCTACAATAGCTTTTGCTCTCGCCATCATTACTTTTAATCCATTACTTACTGCATGAAATCCTATTTCTTCCTCTGCTGTTTTTATGTCTGAAATATCAATTTCAGGTATTATTATTTTAGCACCAACAAGTTCTGCAGCTTTTTCAATTTCTTTTTGTATTCCACTATATTCAGTTCCACATGATATCTGAGCTATTCTTACTTTTCTATTCATTTAATTATCACTTTTTAATATTATTCACTATAATTTTATTTAATTCTTATTTCAACAATATCTTTATCTGCTAATATATGTTCTGCTCCTACTCTTTCTCCATTATAATTTACTGATGCGCCCCAGACTTTTGCGTATTTGAAGTTTTTGTAAAATTGAGAATGAATAATTTTTGCAATATCTATAACTTTTGTTCCAATAGGTACAACAATTGGCTTTTTTGCAATTTCACCATTTGGTTCTTTTGTATAAACTCTTATTATTCCAAGCATATTAAATAGAGCTCTTCCAATCAAAGATAATCCCTCTCCTGTAATTATTGATATTCCTATAACATCTTTATTAATTATCTTTTTAAATTCTTCAACTGCATTAGGATATTTATCTATCTTATTTATTAGAATTAATGATGGCTTATATATTTTTGTTTGTTTAATTGCTTCTTTAAAATCTTCTAAATTTACTTCTCCAAAAACTTTTATTAATGCATTACGTATTCCATTATCTCTAAGTAATTTTTTAACTTCTTCTATATTACAATTTATTTTTCCTATACATTTTATTTGAATTCCATTGGCATTCTTTACTTCAATTTCGATCTTATTGTCTTTTTTTTCTATGATAATACCAGCATTTTCAAGTTCTTTTACTATAACATTATATTGATTAATAGGATTACTTCCATCTAATAATATTATTAATCCATCACAATTTCTTATAAGATTCAAAGTTCTTAATCCTAGAGTTCCATTTTCCATACCTTCATAAATAGCTGGGGTATCAATTAATTGAAATTGTATATCTTCATATTGTAACATTCCTGGTATGGGTATCTTTGTTGTAAATTCATGATCTGAAATTTCTGATTTTGCATTTGTTAGTTTTGTTAATAATGAGCTTTTTCCTGATTTAGTCATCCCTATTATAGCTATTTGAGCTGCACCTTCTTTTTTTATTGAAAATCTATCCATTCCTTTTCCAGTTTTTCTTTTTTTCTGTTCTTCTAGCTCTTCTTTTAATTGTGCTAATCTTCTTCTTAGATAAGCTCTCATTTTTTCTGTTCCTTTATGCTCTGGAATTAATGATAGAAATTCTTGTAAATACTTAATTTTTTCTGGTAAAGTCTTTGCTTCTATATATTTTCTTTCAGCAGCTTTGGCTTGTGGTGGTAAATTCGTTGGCATACAAAAGAAATATTTTAACTACTCTGTTTTTTATTTTTATTATAAAACATTCTTGCAATTCTTATTACTTTTTCTGCTAATTTTATTGCATTCTCATCAAAGAGATATGTGTTTGGCTCTATTCCAAAACTACCTTCATCTATAATTGCATCTATATCTTTAATATTCCTTTTTGCTAAATCTTCTATGAATTTTATAAGCTCTTCTTCTACATCCTTTGAGAAAATATCTCTTTTAAGAATATAATACTTCAAATTAAGTTTATTTAATATTTCTAATATTTCTTTGTTATACTTAATATTAATTGCTGAACGAATTTTTGGATTTACTCTCATAACGGCTAATAGAATTTTTCCGAGATGGCCTGATACTCCAAATTCTGGATCCATTAATGCTTTTGCTTTTCCTCTAAATCTCACAATTCTTCCAGGAATTCCAGCTATATCTGATATTACTTTTGCTCCTTCAATAGCCATAACAATATTTGAATATACCTCAGGTAATAATAAGTGAAATTCTTGACATTCCTCAATCATTCCTACAGCAATTTTAACTTCATTAATTACTTTTCTTCTTACTTCTAATACATCTGATAAACTTAAATGTAATTGCATACATATTGCACATCTTTCATCTTTAAGTTTTGGTAATTTTGACTTATGAGCATGACATACACTACCTCCTTTTCTTAGATTTAAACAAATTCTACAAATACCATATATTATATCTATATGTCCTCCTTTTCTTATATTCATTTCAGAAGCTAATCCTTTTGCAATATTTTTAATTTCCTCTAAATCAAAATATTGAGAAAGTAGAGCACTTTCATCTTGATTTAAATAATTACTTACAGCAGCTTGAGTAACTCCCAATATATTTGCTATTCTAGTTTGTGACCAGTTATAAGTTTGATATAGCTCTTTTGCAATCAACACTCTTAACAATGGTAAAAGTCTTTTTACTACGATCTCACAAGGCTGATTCATATATTTTCTCCTATTTATTCATTATAAATTCCATTATAAATAATTTATATCACTTACTAATAAAGATATTGCTTAAATTTTTAAAATATAATTATCATATAATCCAGATTTTGCACATTCTAAAAATGAAATTATTTTGAATAATGGAACAATATAGACATTATTCATTTCTATAATACTCTCTTCATATAAAGTCACAATAGCTAATATAATTATAACTTTTTTCCAATCTTTTATTATGCTTAATTTTTTAATTATATTAGTAAAATTCATCCCTCTATTATAGTGTATTAATGAAGCATTTTTTAAAGCTGATTTCCTTCTATATTTTGTTTTCCAATGTTTACAATCTATTAAAATTATCCTAGGATTTTGTATAGCAATAATATCTATTTCGTTTCTCTTTCTATTATATGAAAACCTAAAATTATTAATTGTTAAAAATCCATTTTCTGATATAATTTCCGATACAAATTTTTCAAAATCCTTCCATCCTTCTTTTTTTAGAATTTCTTCTAATTGCTCACCTAAACTTATTCTTCTTTTTATTTCATCCAATAATATCATTATTTTAATCCCTATATCTATATTCTTTTAATAGATCCAAATAAAACCTCATATGGGATTTTTGCTATCGGTGGGCTTCTTAATTTATGCTTATTTCTTATAACCATGTTTACTATTTTCTTCACTTTATTTTCTTCTATACCTGTAATTCTTATAATATCATCTACTTTATATTTTAAGTCTAAGTAATAATATAAAATTATATCGATTTCATCATATCCCATTCCTAATTCTTCTCTTGTAGTTTGACCAGGCCAAAGTCTTGGACTGCTTTCTTTTTCTATTATTTTTTTAGGGATTCCTAAATAATCTGCTAATAATTTTACTTGAGTTTTATAAAGATATCCTATAGGAAGTAAATCTACACCACCATCTCCATATTTTGTAAAATATCCTATGGCTAATTCACTTCTATCTCCACTTCCTATTACAATTCTATTTTCAGCATTTGCAAAGTAATATAGAATTATCATTCTAATTCTTGCTCTTAGGTTTCCTTCTGTAACTAAATTCGCTCTACCTAATTTTCTTAAGAATAATTCTACAAAATCTGTAATTCCTATATCTTTTGTTTTTATATTATACATATTTGCAATAGTCATAGCATCATCAATATCTTCTTTTGGAGTAACATAACTATCAGGCATTATCAATGCAAGTATTCTTTCCTTTTCAAAAGCTTTTGCTAATAGTGCAGCTAATGTAGAAGAATCCAATCCTCCACTTAATCCAAAAATAACTTTATGATTTCTTACTTTATTTCTTAGAAAATTTATTATATGCTTTTCAGTATTCTCAAAATCAATTTGTTTAAATACCTCAAACATATATGATCACCAAGGGAGGTAAATTTGCAGCTATTATATCCTATAATAATAATAAACTATAAAACTTATCTAGAAACTTTAGGTGAGAAGGGATTATATCTTGCAAAAATAGCTGAAAAGATTTCTTTAGAATATGGAGTTTGTATCGCCATAGCGCCTCAATTTGTAGATATAAGAAAAATAGCTGAAGAAGTTTCCATACCAATTTTTGCTCAACACATTGATCCATATCCACCAGGTGCTTATACTGGTCATATTACTCCAGAATCAATAAAAGAAGCAGGAGCTTGTGGCAGTCTTATAAATCATTCAGAAAGACGTTTGAGAATTGATGTAATAGAAGAAATAGTATCAAGATGTAAAAATTTGGATTTAAAGATTTGTATTTGTGCTAATAATACTCTAGTTGCTAAAGCATTATCTGTACTGGAGCCAGAAATGATTGCTGTAGAACCTCCTGAACTTATAGGCACTGGAATTTCAGTTTCAAAAGCTAAACCAGAAATTATAATTAATTCAGTAAATGCCATAAAGACGATTAGTCCAAATGTTCATGTTTTATGTGGTGCAGGTATAACAGAGGGATTAGATGTTAAAAAAGCCATAGAATTTGGCTCAGAAGGAATACTAGTAGCCTCAGCTATTGCAAAATCTAAAGACCCAGAAAAATTACTAAGAGAATTTGCAATTGCATTAACCAAGTAGGATTTTTAATTAATAATAAATTTAATGAAACTCTAGTAATTCTTTATTTTATTTTTAGAAAAATATCAAAATGAAGCTTTTCAAAATAAATTAAAAAAGAATTTTAGTTTTTAATAAATTATGTTCTTAATTTACTATACCTTTTAACAACCTTAGGAGCTTTTATACTAGCACTAACCTCAGGAAAACTTTCTAAGTCACTATTTGGCATATACATTGCATTAATATACTCTTCTTCAAAAATAGGCTCAGCAGCTAATTCTATATATTTCATTTTTTCTACAATTTCTTCAGATTCCTTTCTATAATCCATTGATTTTAAACAAAGTCTAGCACCTGAGCCAGCAGTATTTCCTAAGAAGGAAATTTTTGAAATTGGTAATTCTGGTATCATACCTATTAATCTTGCACTAAAAGGATCAATATAACTTCCAAAAGCACCAGCTATTATTATTTCAGAAAGTTCTTCTTTTTTAAAACCAGCTTTTCTCATTAAAGTCATATATCCTGCATACATTGCTGCTTTTGCTTTTTGAATTTCTCTTATATCATCTTGAGTTATAACAATATCTTCTTCTTTATTTGCTGTTTCTTCTTTAAATGCTATGATAAATTCTTTTCCATTTTCACCCTCACGTATTCTCTTATGATCTTGTAAAACAATTCTTCCACTTGTATCGATTACTCCAGTTCTTAACATTTCTGCAATAGCATCTATTATACCAGAACCACAAATTCCTCTTGGCTCTTCATTATCTATAGTTATATACTCAACATCAAAATTTTCTTTTATTTTTACTTTTTCTATTGCACCACTAGCAGCTCTCATTCCAAATTTTATATGTGCGCCTTCAAAAGCTGGACCTGAGGCTGTTGAACAACACCATAATCCATATTTATTTCCCAATATTACTTCTGTATTTGTGCCTACATCCATAAGTAAAGTGAGTTTTTCCTTTTCATGAATTCTTGATGCTAAGACATCAGCTATAGCATCTGCTCCTACAAATCCAGCTACATTTGGTAATGCATAAACACTTCCCATTGGATTTATATTAATTCCAAGTCTTTTAGCTCTTGTATAATATCCCTTACCTATTACAGGTGCATATGGCGAAAAACCTAGCCATTTTACATTTAAACCAAGGAATAAGTGGTGCATTGCTGTATTTCCTACAACAACAACCTCATAAATATTATCTTTAATTATATCAGTTTCCTTTATTCCTTTTTCTATTAATGAATTAATTCCATCTATTATTGTTCTATGAATTTCTCTAAGGGAATCTTCATTTTGTGAGGCGTATTGTATTCTTGAAATTACATCCTCTCCATATTTTATTTGTGGGTTCATTATTCCATCAGAAAATATTATAGTTCCATCATTTAGATCTACAATAAATAATGCAAGTTTTGTTGTACCAATATCTATAGCAACACCATAACATTTATCTACTGTATTACCAGCCTCTATATCTATTATTTCATTATTCAAAATAGTAAGAGTGACTTTCCAATTGTTTTCTCTGAGAATCTTTGGCATTTTTCTTGCAACTTCATAATTTATTGTAATACCTTTTATATTTAATTTTGATAATATATCAAGTATTCTGACATCATCTCCTCTTGGATCATTTAATGATGGTGGTGTTATTTCTAAATAGATTTTTTTAACATTTGGATTAAGTCTTGATGGAGGTTCGACTCCCATTATGACTAATCTCTGTCTCCCTGTTCTACTTTGTTCTGGTATATTTACTACAATGTTATCATAGACTTTAAGTTGACAAGCTAAACGAAATCCTTTTGATATTTTTTCGCCTAATCTTCGTTTTTCATGATCAGTAGGTGGATTAGCTTTCCCTTCAATTAATTCTACTATGCATTTACCACATAGTCCTTTTCCACCACATATAGCAGAAATATCTATATTACCTTTCATTGCAGCTGCTAATACTGTATTTCCTTCTTCAATCGTAATTCTTTTTCCATCAGGGAGAAATTTTACTTCATATTCCATTATTACTCATCTCTAAATATTTCTTTATTATATCTTCTGGTTTTCCATCCATTATTACTTTTCCATTCATTATTAATATACATCTATCTGCTACTTCTTTTACAAAATCTAATTGATGACTCACTAATATAATAGCTGGTTTAAAAATTTCTTTTATTTTCTTTAATGTATTTGCTATTCTTCTTAATGTTAATGGATCTAAATCACCAAAAGGCTCATCTAATAATAATACTTTAGGTTTAGAAATTAAAGAAAGAAGAAGTGCAATTCTTATTTTTTCTCCTCCAGATAATTCATATATCTTTCTGTTAAGAATTTCACTTTTCATATTAAACCAGTTTAACATCTTTTCTGCAATTTCTCTAGTTTTTTCATGATCTTTTTCTTTGAAAATTTTTCTTAAATCTTCTCTACTTAATCCTAATTCACCTAGTTTTATCTCCATGTCCATATCAGGAAGTTCAGATATTCTTCCTAGAATATCAATTGTTACTTCGCTTAAACCTTCTTTTTCTGCTCTTTTTATTGCTTCTTCTAAAAGTCTATAGTCTTTAATTCCAAGACGAGCTGCGAATAACTCTAATACACTAGCCCAATATGGTAAATCAAATTCTTGATGCATTATGCTTATTTTTCTTCTTGCTCTTAAGCTCTTCTTTCCAAATTTACTAATTTCTACCCATTCATTTTTATGAAGTATTGAAATACTTCCACTATTTGGTATTTCAAGACCAGCTAACATTCTTAAAAGAACCGTTTTTCCTGCAGCAGAAGGTCCAATTATTGCTGTAATTTCTCCTGTTTTAAAACTTAATGTTGTATTTTCAAGTTCAAAAATTTTTCCATAAGGAATTATTTTATATAATTTACTTACATTTTCCATTTTAAGAATTTCCTTACCTTTTATTTCTTTTTTCTCTAATGGTATTTCCATTTTTGAAAGAAAGAAATCTACAATATCTTCTGGTTTTCCATCCATTATTACTTTTCCTTTTTCAATAAGTAGAACTTTATCTGCAAGATTTTTGTGAATATCAGGATTATGAGAAACAAATAATATACTAGTATTATAAGCTTCCCTTACTCTTTTAAGAACATCAATCAGATCATTTCTACTATTATGATCTGTCATTGTTCCTGGCTCATCTAATAACAAAAGCTTAGGTTTTCTTGCAATCTGTCTTGCAATAATTAGTCTTTGCTTTTCTCCTCCACTTAATATCATAGCCCATAATTCTGCTTTTTTATCAAGTCCTATTACCTTTAAAATTTCCATTGCTTTTTCTCTATATTCTTCATATTCTCCTTCACTTTGTGGAACTGTTTCTTCTTTTATATCTTGATATCTGAGTGCTCTTATAACATTATTTACTACAGAATCTGACCATAACCCAAAACTTCTTTGAAGTTGAATGGCAGTTCTTTTTTGTAATTCTAAAAACTTTTCTTTTGGAGAGTTTGCTTCTACTTCTAAATCCTCAAATACTATTCTACCACTATTAAAGCTTTCAACTCCTCTTATTATTCTCAATAATGTTGTCTTTCCAGCACCACTTTCTCCAAGTATACCTAAAATTTCTCCTTTCTTCAATTCAAAAGATATTGAATCAAGTGCTTTAATTCCATTTGGAAATATTTTTACGACATTTTCACATATTAACATTTCAACACCTTATGCGAAGAATGACTCTGGTAATATCTTAATAAGTATATAATCTCTCATTAATGATTTGTTTATATTAGCAATTTCTATAAGTTTTTTTCCCTCAATTTCCATAGATGCAATTTTATCTTTATATTCATTATATGGAAGTTTTACTCTTATTCCATCTATTTTTAATGTTACAGGATTAGGAGAAAGTACTTCATTAACTTCAGGTATTTGTCTTTCTATTTCCTTTTTTACTAATGCAGGTTCAACTATCAATGGATCTAAATCCATCTCTCTTCTTCTTTTTTCTGCAATTTTTCCTAAAAATTCAGAAATTTCATTGAGCTTATTTATCATATCCATTGTTCTAGCTCTTTCACTAAATCTTCCAACCCCTCCAATATAACCATTAACATTTGGAAGAATTAATTTATCAGGTTTACCTGTTACTACAATAGGGATTGAAATATCATTAAATAATTTACTTTTAAATTTTGAAATACAGTATTCAAAATTTCCTAGTACAAATAATGCTATATCATGTTCCTCTATTAATAATCTTTCTTCTTTTGTTATATGTGCTATTTTTTGACCAACACCTCTTGCTAATCCTATAATATTTGTCTTTGCACCATGTCTTCTCAAATTTTCTGCAATATCACAAACTGGATGTGGTAGATGGTGTCTTGATAAGCTAGGTGCGACAACAGCTATTTCAGTACCAATAAGTGGTGCTTCTCTTATCTTTCCTTTAAGTTCTATTACTAATTTATTTAAATTATCAAATTCTTCTTCAGGAATTGCTAAATGCATTATTACATCTAATCCTACTATATTCTTTTGTATTAAATATCCTCCAATATCTTCTACAAATTCTATTAATTTTTCATGTTTGTATGTTCCTCCTTCAAATACAATATACTTTAACATTATTCCTCTACCTTAATTTCATGAGCTTTTCTAATCCATTCTTCTTTTATTGGATCTTCTGAAGCAATAACTATAAGCGTATCTCCTTCTTTTATAGTATGTCTAACTCTAAAACCTTCAGGAAGTATTCTATTTATCAATTCTATTATTCTTTCTGAAATATCTATTTCCTTTTCTCTTATCCTGATTTCCTTAATTTCATTAATATCAATATTTCTTGCTAGTATTTCAAGTCTACCAATCTGTTCAACTTTATCTCTTCCAAATCTACTCCATAAAGCTCTCAAAGCATCTGTTACATCAATTTCATTTTTTAATATTATTTTTGTATTATTTGCTACTTCTTCAAACCTTGCTAAATCTTTGAGTAAATTTTTTCTTTCTAATTCTTTATAATTTATTTTTAATATAACTAATGGAATTTCTAGATCTAAATACAAATATATCCAGTTAATATTTCCTCCTAATATTAAATCTTCAATACTCTGTTCTATTATTTTCATATAAGCTTCTTTTCCTTTTTCATCATTTGTATCTACTATTATCTTAATGTTTTATCTCCTCCTCTATTATCTTCTTAAGTACTTCAATATCAATGCCCTTCTTCTTTGGCTTTTCTTCTACTGGTCTTTCTTCTTCTAATGCTTTAGCTACATTCTTTAATGCCTCTCTTTCAGTTCCAAGCATAAAAAAACCTGGTCTTGGTCCTCCACCTCTTTTTGCTCTACAAATTCGTTCATCTCCTATTCTATATCCTCTTATTTTAAAGAATATTCTATTTGGATCCATACTTTCTAATTCTTTTATAGCCTTTTTCAAATCTTCTTCTTCACCTTCAATTAATAAACCATAACATGTTTCCTTATAATTAATTCCACTAATTAATGATATTTTCTCTATTAACATTGAAGGTGTAAGACTTGAATCAGGAGAAAGCATTACAACATATGTTTTTTTCATTATTTTTCCTCCATTATATAGACTTTATCTTCTAATTCACTTATTACATCTAATCCCTCTATTAATTCTCCTATTATATTTGTACCATTAAAATCTTCTGCAGTTGGTCCAAATCTATCACTTTTTGTTAATCTTATTCCTATCATTCCAGCAAACCTCTTTACAGAATTTGTCACACCAATAGTTCCAGGATTTACAATATCCTTTGGTGTATTTTCTGGTAATAATGATCTTCCTAATTCTTCAACACCTTTAAATAATATCACATCTTTTGTCTTAAAAAATAATTTTAATATACCAATCTTTTTCAATTCAATTCCTGTTATTTTTTCAAAATATTTTATTGAATTAGGTGCTTTATCTCTATAAAGTCTTATTTTAAGGATTTTTTCTTTTTCTAATCCTTTGCATATGACTTCTCCTTTTTGATATATTTCAATTGTAGTTGATGGATTACATTCTACAATAATACTATCATCATCTTTATTACCTTCTCTTATGTGTTTTATATTTAATTTTTCTAATAGCATTGAAGCCTCTTTTTGTGTTTTTCCAAGTAGATCTAATCTTTCAGGTTTTAATGATATTTTTATTCTATCTCCTTCTGAAGCAACTTCTGCTATTTCTAACCCTCTTAATACCCTTCCTACTATGTTATGTTCATTAGATATTGGTGCTTTTTGAGTATAAATATAAATAGCTCCAGTATTGTCTCCAACATTTCTTACAGAAACTGTACCTCTCTCTCTAATTCCAATTTTCTCTTTTTTTAAATCAAATAATTTTTTATCATAAGCTATAAATTTACTTGTTTTTCTAGTAACAATAAAACCATTAGTTAGGCTATTATATATATGTTCACTACTTATTGGAGAATTATTATCAAGTAGTATTTCTATTTTTGTAAGAATTTCATCATCTTCATTTAATTCATAATTACTATCTGCTTTAACTAAATATCCTGATTTAATCTTCTTTTCAATAACAGGTGAAATTTTCTCAATTTTGTCTCCTATTTTTAAAACATCAAGTAAATGTCTTCCATAAACTACTCTTCCCATAACATCTCCTTCATTTGGAGGAAAATATAGACCGCTATGATCTCTCTTACTAAATATTAAATGTGTTTGCTCATTACTCATACCAGATAAGCTTATTGTTACATCATATTTTTTTAATTCTACCTCTTTTATTACTGGTTTGAAATTTGTATAAGTAGGACCAAAAGCAATGGCATCATTACTTACCCATCTTATATTACAATTTTCAAAATTCTTATAGACTTCTCTCCATTTATCTAGAGTTTTATTATTTTCCCAAATTATAATCATTTTACCTTTATTAGTAATAATCTCATATAAATTAGTAATGATATTTTCAAAATCTATTTTTCTTTTTACTACAGATATAAACTCATTACTTCTTATAATATCTCCTAATTTCAATCCCTTCTCTATTTCTACTTCATTACCATCAATTTTTATCCTCAATTTTTCACCAAATAAATTTATTTGAGTTTTTACTAATATTTATAAATTGGTGCTTTATTTGAGTAATGAAATACCACCTGAAATTGAAATAATGCCAAGAAAACTTATGTCAAGGAATAAAGCTGAAGATTTAATACATCTAATTAAGGATACCGGATTGGTTAAAGAAGTATTAATTCAAAAACATAGATATTCAGATGGAAGTTACTTAGTTGGTCGTTTTATTTTAATTATTAATGTAAATTCTCCAGAAGAAGTTATAAATAAGATAAAGCCTATATGTGATCAAATGATGCCATATGGTTATGATATAAGAATTGGCCGATTTGTTAAACTAAGACCTACAGTATCAGACTATATTAGAGGTGATTATTACTGGATAAGATCATTGGAAGAAGTGCGCAAATAATTGATTGTAGAGAAACTCAAGGCATTGGAGAAGGTGGAGGTTTAGCTCAAAGAGGTACAATATCAGAAACTGAGCGTTTTGATGTTATTGCAATAGCAATGTCTCCATCTAAAAGACATATTACTAGACCAGTATGTGAAATTACATATGGTCTAAGAGAACAGGGAATTAGGACTGGTGTAATTGTATTGGAATCTGGATCAGGAGTACCTCCAGATTCTCCATATGGAGGTGCTCCTGGAGGATCTATGGCTGGAATAAATGAAAAAGAAATCCTTCAAATAAGAAGATTTAAATTAGCTTTACTTCATCTTGGTGGAATTTTAGGTCATGTTGTTTATAAAGCAAAAACATTTCTTCGTTATGTTGATATACCTGTAATAGTAGCATGCGAAGCACCAGTTGATTATGAAGATTTTGCTAAAGTTGGAATAATAACAAGAATAGTTCGTCCCCCTCCAGATAAAGTCGAATGTTTTGGTATTATAGTAGATATAGTCACTGGTATAATAAGAGGAGTAAGTATACCAAGAGATAAATTAAATGAGATCATCATAAAAGTAAAATATTGGTTGAATGAAATAGAGAAAGGAAAATTGGTGTATTAATATGGCAAAAGTATTCATACATCCACCAAATAGTGTTATACTTTTTGATCTTGTAAGAAGATTTGGACATACTCCACTAGGATTAGGAGAAGAAGTTTCCAAAAATGTAAATAAACCTGAAATTGACTCCCCTCCTATGAATATCACTCCTGATTTTCCAAGAAGAGGCTTAAAATATGCTGCTATAGAAGTTCCATCTGGTGTAAGAGGCAGACTAGCACTTATGGGTCCATTAATTGAAGAAGCAGATGCTGCTATAATTATTGAAGATCCTGAAATTGGTTTTGGTTGTACAAGTTGTGCAAGAACTAATGAATTTTTGATATATTTAGTAAAACAAAGAAAAATTCCTTACATAACTGTTCCATATCCTTCTTCTGAAGAAGAAGCAAGAATAATGGTTCAAAAAATAAAAAATTTTCTTTTATCTTTAAAATAATTATTCAAATTCTTTTAATTTCTCTTTTAATCTCTCACAAATAAATTCTTTAGCTTTCATTAAATCTTCTTTTTCTCCTTTTAATACCCACATCATTGGAGGTTTTTCTCCTTCTTCAACCATGGCTTCTTTTACTGGCATTTCTACAATTTCTAAATTAAATTTATTAACTGCTTCTGCAATTACTGAATATGGCGTCCCAGCAGGAATTGGCATTAAATATTTTTTATTACTCATACAGTACCTACTATGTTAAAGAAATATAATAGATTTTTTATTTCTTTAATGAATTAATTATTTCTTTAGCTCTTGATATAGAGAAATTTCTTTCTTTTACAAGAATCTCTACAACTTTGTCTATCATGTCTCCATAAGCACCTGCTGTTATTGCAATATTTCTTGCATGTAATTCCATATGTCCTCTTTGTATTCCTTCAGTAGCAAGAGCTCTTAATGCTGCAAAATTTTGAGCTAATCCTACAGCACACATCACTTCTCCTAGTTCTCTAGCACTTTTTACATTTAAAATTTTTAAACATAATTTTGCTATAGGATGTGTTCTTATAGCCCCTCCAACAATTCCAACCGCAAGTGGAAGTTTTAACTCTCCTACCAAATCTCCATTTTCATTTTTATACCACCTAGATAATGGCATATATCTTCCAGAAAGTGAAGCATAAGCATGTGCACCTGCTTCTATTGCTCTTGTATCATTTGCTGTAGCTAAAGCCACTGCTATAATTCCATTCATAATTCCTTTATTATGTGTTGCTGCTCTATATGGATCATATAATGCAAATTTATATGCTCTTATTATATCATTTACAACATTTTCTCCGCCAATTACTTCTTTTTTATAAATTACAGATGCTTTTACCATTCTCTCAGTAGAGAGATTTGATAAGATTCTTAATAATACTCTTCCATTAGTTAATTTTTCTATTTCAGGTGCAATTCCTTCTAAAACTGTATCTACTGTATTTGCACCCATAGCATCTTTACAATCAATAAAGAATTCAACTATTAGCATTTTATCATCAGGTGGACCAATTATCTTTGTAGATAGATTTCTTACTCCTCCCCCCAAGGAAACAAGTTCCTTAATAAATTCATTTGACTTGCTAATAAGTAATGCTTTATTTTCTTCAATTTTTTTAATAGCTTCATTTAAATTAGGTACATCTATTACTTGTATTTGTCCACGCATAATTGACTCAGTGCTTTCAGCTTTAAAACCCTCAGGGAGTGCAAGTTTTGCTGCATGACTTGCTGCTGCAACTACAGATGGCTCTTCTATTGCCATTGGTATGAGATAATCCTTACCATTTATTCTA
Source organism: Thermoproteota archaeon (assembly GCA_004348015.1). Taxonomy (GTDB): domain Archaea; phylum Thermoproteota; class Methanomethylicia; order Methanomethylicales; family Methanomethylicaceae; genus WYZ-LMO11. The sequence continues at coordinate 51,725 of QNVI01000061.1, forward strand.
AAATTAACTGCTATTCCTAGAGGAAGTTGAGTTAATCCTATAACATTTTCTATCATTCTATCTGCAATTGATATATCAAGACCAGAATTTAGTGTTCTTATATCATCATCAGTTAATTTAATTAATTCCTTTATTATTCTCCTTCTTTCTTCAATACTCATTTTATAGAATCCTGGTATTCTAGAAGTTCCTCTTTCCATATACTCATTAACACCTCTAATACTCCTTCACCATTATTTTTATTACAAACTATATCTGCTTTTCTTTTTAATTCTAATATGGCATTATTAACTGCAATTTTAAAATCAGCTATTTCAAAAAGTGATATATCATTTATTTCATCTCCTATTGCAACAATTTTACCATTTCCAATTCTTTCTATTGCAATTTTTACACCTTTTCCCTTATTCCAACCATAAGGCATTATCATGAAACTATCTTTATTGAACTCTATATTAACATAATTAATAAAATTATTTTCTTTTATTACTCTTTCAATGTAATGATAATTCTTTAATTCACTATATACAATTACATCTCCTAATACAAAATCTATCTTATTTTCATTAAGTAAGTTTATTATTTTTTCTCTCATTACAAACCAATTATTATTTGGAAGGATTTCTTTTTTATTTTTTGAAAATAAAATTGTTCCATTTTCTAAAACTAATACATCAAATATTTTCAATACATCTTTATCAGGAATATCATTTAGTCTTCTTCCTGTTGCTAATATTTTCTTTTTTGGAAGCTTAATTAGAAATTCTTTAAGCTTTCTATCTATCATAAAGTTGTTATTTTCATCTGCAATTGTCCTATCATAATCTGTTACTATTATGTCTATTTTCATTTAATCACCATAAAGATGCTACTTAGTCATAATTTTATTCTCCAAGTAATCTCTTATATAAAGCAATATGATCTTTTGCTCCTCTTTCTGAGGAGAATTGCTCTTTAAATATCTTTTTACCTTCAGCTCCCATTTTTTTAGCAATATCTTCATTTATAAGAATATATTCTAGACATTCTGATAATGCTTTTACATCACCAGGACTTACTAAAAAGCCATTTATGCCAGGCCATATTTGTGTAGAGATTCCACCAATACAACTTCCTATTACTGGTTTTCCAAATGCCATGGCTTCTGTTATGGCAAGTCCAAATCCTTCCTGAATTGATGGAAGGACTACAACATCACATGCTTTATAAGCTGCCATAAGCATTTCCCTACTTATCGCACCAGTAAAAATTACATTATTATTTAATCCCTTTAAAGAAATAAGTTCTTGTAATTCTCTTAAATATTCTTCCTTATCTTTTACTTTAAGTATTTCTTTACTTAAAGAACCATTACCAATAAAAATAAGCTTAAATTTAATATTTCTTAGTCGACTAGCAGCTTCTATTAAGAACTTTTGTCCTTTCAATCTATCTATCCTTGCAACACATAAAATAATTTTCTCATCTTCTTTAATATTATAAGCTTTCCTAAAATCAATATTTGAATCTTCAACTTCTATAAATGGTGGTATACATGATACTTTATTCCACTCAAGACCAGATCTTAATGCAGTACTTACATATGATTTTGTTGAAAATATTGAAATTGAATATTCTCTTAAATACTCTACTACAAATTTTCTCCATAGAATTTCAATACTTTCAGGAAATGGTATATGCCATGTAAAAGGCTTTGGTAATTTTAAATCAATAATCATTTTACTTAATGGTAATAATTGAAAATCATGAATATGTACAATATCTGGTTCTTCTTTTTTAATAACTTCTCTTATTCTTTTTTCAAAATATTGATTTACTTTAATATATTCATTAAAACCATAAATATGTTTATTGTATAATCGATCTAAAGAAATATTTCTTTCATGAAATACTTTAAGTAAAAGTTCTTTAAAATTAGTATATCCTTCTAATACTTCTTTTTCTATTTCACTATCAGCTGGTACTCTATATACTTTAAAACCTTCAATTTCTTCTTCAGATAGTCCACCAGGCTTTTTAAGATTAATAAAAATTGCATCATGAGATTTCTCTCTTAATCTATGAGCTAACCATATTAAATAGTAAGAAACACCACCAGTACTTGGGAAAAATGATTGACTTACAAAAAGTATTTTCATAGTATTCTCCTTAATACAATGCTTTCTTGAATTCTATTAATTACTTTTTCTTCTTTTAATATATTAATTCCTTGAATAATTCTATCTTTTTTCTTCAGTATATTAAATACATCCTTTGCCTCAAATAGTAATAAAGGTAAATACTTAGTAAATACAGCTTTTACAATTTTTGTATTCAGGCTTAATCTTTTACTTTTAATTTTTTTATTATTAATTATTATAAAAGGCTCTATTATATCAACTTCCGCCCCTCTAATAATTCCATAATATGGTACATATACCAATTCCATATCATCATTATGAGGAATTTCTGATTTATACATATATCTCTCTAAATTATTAATTTCTTTTTCAATTAAACTAGTAATTTTATCATATTTTTCCTTATTTCTTATATATTCAAATTTAGTATAGTCTTCTTCTATTTTAAGTTCCATTAATGCTTTCTCTTTTTCATTAATTATTGAATTAAGTTCTTCAATAACTGCCTCTCTATTCTTCATGTATTCTTCTCTTTTTCTTCTGCATTCTAAATCTTCTTTAGATGGAAGAAATTTTATTTCTTCTATAATCTCAGATAGATTCTTATTAAGTTCTTTAATCTTACTTTCTACTAGGTTCTTTTGTTTTTCTAATTTTTCTAATTCGTTTGATATTTCCAATTCTTTCTTATTAATGTTTTCTAATTCTTTTTCTATAATGTCTAGTTTTCTAATTAATTTATTTATTTTTTTAATATCTTTTATTTTATTCTTTATAATCATTATGTCTTCTCTTTCTTTATTTAATTTAGATTTTTCCTTCTTTAAATTCAGTAACTCCTTATTTCTATTACTAATTTTTTTATTAATCTCTATAAACTCTTTATTTAAGTTATTCAAAAGAGTAATCATACTTTCTTTTTTATTCTTCAATATTTCTTTCTTTTTCATTATCTCATTTCTTATTTTCGATATCTCTCTTTCTTCACAATCTAAAAGAAGATTTTCTATAACACATCTTTTTTCTTTTATTTTTTCATCAAATTCTTTAATAGCATTATCTTTTCTCTCTTTAATATAATTAATTTTTTCATCAAATTCTTTTTCCAATCTAGAACTTTCTTCCTTAATACTCCTTAATAATTCTTTTAATGAAGTGTATATCCTCATTATTTCATTTGTAATACTAATAACATTTTCTTTACTTAAAATGCAAGGAATTACAAAACCATCATTAATTTCATCATTAATAATTGTATATTCTTGACAAATAATTTTATCTATTTCTAATAGACTAAACTCATGGAGTTTTATATTAAACTCTTTAGAATTAATTAAATATTCTTTTATTTCTATTCTATGTAATTCTAAACCATCAATACTCATGATACTACTATCTTTATTAACAATAAAAATAGGATAATAAAATTTATAAATCGCATCAATTTTTTTAATTCTTTCTTCATTAAAAAAACCTATAAAACTATCAATATTACTCAATATTCCTAATCCTTTTAAAATTGCAAGCACATCTCCTGCTTGATCTGAAAGTGCTCTTATTTCATTATCTTTCTTAATATATGAAAAATTTAATCTTTTCATATAGCTTTTTATGTAAAAGTATAATATAAGTAATTTTATTTATAATTATAAATAATTATAAAATTTAGAAATGCTTATATATTACTTTATTGAGTTTTTTCTCTATGCAATCCCATAGTTGTCATACTACAAAATTTCTATATATTAATGTAAAAAATTTATTAAAAGGAGGTAAATAAAATGGAAGAAATTAAAACTTTACCATTATCAAAAAATATTCATCCTGATGTTAATATACTAAAATATATTTATAATAAAAGTTTAGAAGATCCTGAATCTTTTTGGCGTAAAGTAGCTGAAGATTTATTTTGGTATGAAAAAAATGGACCTGTATTTGAACCAATAGATTCACCACCTTATTGTTATTGGTTTCCATATTGGAAAACAAATTTATCATATAATACATTGGATAGACATATAGAAAGTTGGAGAAAAAATAAAGTAGCTTATTATTGGGAAGGAGAAAATTATGAGAAAAAAGTTCTTACTTACTATGATTTATATAAAGAAGTAAATAGATTTGCATATGTTTTAAAAAATCTTGGAGTGAAAAAAGGAGATAGAATAACAATTTACATGCCTGTAATACCAGAACTTCCCATAAGTATGTTAGCTTGTACAAGAATTGGAGCAATACATTCAGTAGTATTTAGTGGTTTTGCCTCTTATGCTTTAGCTGAAAGAATTAATGATTGTCAAAGTAAAATTGTAATAACCGTAGATGGAACTTTTAGAAGAGGGAAATTAATTAATACTAAGAAAATTGTTGATGAGGCATTAAATTATACAAAATCTGTAGAAAAAGTCTTAGTTATAAAAAGAGCAGATATTGAAGTTGAAATGATGGAAGATAGAGATTATTGGTATGATGAATTGAAGCCATCTTCATATCCTTATGTAGAACCAGAGAGAATTGAAGGAATACATCCAAGTTTTATTTTGTATACCTCTGGTACCACAGGAAAACCAAAAGGAATAACTCATGGAACTGGAGGATATATGGTTTGGGCATATTTTACTCAAAAAGCAGTCTTTGATATAAATGATAAGGATATATTCTGGTGTACTGCAGATATAGGATGGATTACAGGACATACATACGCAGTATATGGTCCACTTTTAGCAGGAGCAACACTATTTATTTATGAAGGAGCACCTGATTATCCAAGACCAGATAGATGGTGGGAAATGATAGAAGCATATGGAATTACCATTCTTTATACTTCTCCTACTGCTATAAGAATGCATATGAAATATGGAGAGGAATGGATAAAATGTCATGATATATCATCACTAAGATTACTTGGAAGTGTGGGTGAGCCAATAAACCCAGAAGTTTGGAATTGGTATTATAAGTATGTTGGACAAGAAAGATGTCCAATAGTAGATACTTGGTGGCAAACAGAAACGGGAGGAATAATGATTTCTCCTCAACCAGGTCTTGCACTTGTTCCACTAAAAGCTGGTTCTGCTACACTTCCTCTTCCTGGTGTTGATGCAGACGTATTTACAGAAGATGGAAAATCTGCAAAACCAAATGAAAAAGGATATTTAGTTATAAAAAGACCATGGCCAGGATGTCTTATTGGAATATGGAATAATCATGAAAGATTGAAAAGTCAATATTATTCTAAATTCCCTAATGTTTACTATACTGGTGATTTTGCTATTAAAGATAAAGATGGTTATTTCTGGTTACTTGGTAGAGCTGATGAAGTTTTAAAAGTTGCAGGACATAGAATAGGAACTGCAGAACTTGAAGCGGCTTTTCTTTCACATCCCGCAGTTGCAGAAGCTGCAGTAATAGGAAAATCAGATCCTATTAAAATGCAAGTCCCTGTGGCTTTTGTTGTATTACGTCCTGGACATATTCCTTCTCCTCAACTCAGAATTGAACTTATTAATCATATTAAAGAAACTATAGGTCCTATAGCTACACCTCAATCAATATATTTTGTAAATAAACTTCCTAAAACTAGAAGTGGAAAAATAATGAGAAGAATTCTATTAGCTGTCATAGAAGAAAGAGATACAGGTGATGTTACAACATTAGAAGATGAGACAAGTGTTGAAGAAGCAAAAAGAGCTTATGAAGAACTTAAGAGGATGATAGAGGAGATTCCTTAAGTATTTTCAATATTTTTAAATAATCTCTTAATTGTCTTGTTATTAAGAAATTTTTTCTAACATGTTCTTTTGCTTTTTCTCCCATTTTATTCCGTATATCAGGATTTCTTATCAAATATAATATCTTTTCAGCAGCTTCTCTAATATTACTTACTAGAAATCCAGTTTCTCCATCTATTATCTGATATTTTATTCCTCCAGTTTTTCCACCAATAACTGGTTTACCTTTCCACATCCCTTCAGTTACTGTTAATCCAAATCCTTCTTTAATGCTCTTTTGAATTATTATTGTTGATCCTCTTTGAATAGCATTTATCTCTTTATGTGCATCTGATGGTAATAATAATACATGAACATTTCTATCATTTGTTGCTTTCTTAATAGTTTCATAAAAAATTTTTTCACCTTCAGGATCATCTGATGCTAAACCTCCAACTAAAACTAATTGTAATACCTCTTTATACTTTAATATTCTGAAAATATCTATTGCAAATTTCTTTTCATCTAATAATCCATGAAAATCTATCATTCTTATTCTACTTTTTGCCAATTCAAAAGCTTTTATTACACCTATTGGATCTTTAAGTTTATCAAATCTTGATACTTGAGTAATTATAGGTCTTTCTGGATCAATATCATATTTTCTTAATGTATCTTCTATATAATCTTCTGATAATTCAATATTCTTTTCACTTAATGGATCAATTGATGGAGGAACAATAAATTGAGGACCAATATAATCTTGTCTTTTATATTCTGGTAAATGAACTATCATGCCATCATATTTTGAAATTAATTTAATTAAAAAATTCCATAAGTTTTGATTAGGATTAGAAATATCAATATGACATCTCCATAACCATTTTCCATTCTTTTTATATTGTATTAAAGCTAATGGCTGAGGATCATGTACAAATACAAAATCTTTATCCAAATTTATTAATTCTGCATTTACTTTATTAACTTCTAGATATTTATTAATCATATTTTGAGAAATTTCAATATTTTCACCATGAATAGCATTATGAAAGTTTTTAGTTATTTTGAAAAATTCATCATCTCCTTGAATAATTTTCCACTCTGTTTTCAATCCAATAGAATTCATTAATGGAACTATAGATCTTAATAATTCTGCTACTCCTCCTCCAATATATGTAGAATTTATATGTAATACTTCATAATCTTTTAAATTTTCACTTATGGATTTTATTTCTTCTACTGTTTCTTTTCCTACAAAAGGAATATAATCCTCAATCCTCATATTCTCTAAAGAATAATTCTCAGTAGGGGTGAATAAATTTGACTAAAGAATATAATAAAAAAATTTACTTAAAAATGAGTTTATTGAGGATATTTTCAAGATCATTTATTTTGTTATTATTAGTACTATTTAGCTATGTTATCATGTCTTATATAGAACAAATAAACCTTATAATACCCATAATAAATATACCATTAATTTCATTAATCTCAATTATGATATTAGCAATTATTGGAATTATGATCTATCGAATATTTTATGATATTCTCTTATTATTACCAAAATTCTCAAAAATACTAAATATTATCTTTAAAAAAATAAATTCAGACTTTGAAACTACATTAAAAAGGATATTTTATGATATTATTATTCTAATTTTTATGATTGTTATCTTAATTGTTCTTATGCCATTATTTGCAAAAATACCATTTATAGGTATCTATTTATCTACAGCTTTATCATTACTAGCTTTAGCAATAACAATTTTAGTATTTTGGGATTTGGGAAAAATAATTTATAATAAAATAGAAGCTCTTGCAGAATACATTGCTGAAAAACTAGAATAACGTATTTAAGTGAGTAAATTATTGATAAAGTTATGCCCCAATATATATGTAATAATTGTAGAAAAATTGTTGATATGAAAGAATTGTTCTCATTACCAGGTGTAAGATGTCCCTATTGTGGATACAGAATACTATTTAAAATTAGACCTCAGGTCGTAAAAGAAATTAAAACTAAATAAATTTATTAGCAATACAACAAATTTCATATATTATTTTTGATGCCATTATTGAAGTAATTCCATTATCATATGGTGGTGTTACTTCTACTACATCAAATCCCAATAATCTATCATCTATTATTTCTTCTATAATGTCTAATAAAGACGAAATTGAAATACCTTCTGGTTCAGGATTTCCTACTCCAGGCGCGTATGATGGATCTAGAACATCCATATCTATTGATAGATAAATTTTTTTCTTACTCTTTAATACATCTTTAAGCATTAATCCTATTTTTTTAGCATCATTTGTATTAATCTGTTTTGATGAGATAAAATAAACATTATTATCTTTTACAAATTTCATTTCTTCTTTACATGTTGCTCTTACACCTATTACCATAACATTCTCAGGACCAATTTCTTCAGAAATCCTTCTCATAGTACATGCATGAGATAGTCTATTTGATAAATAATCATCTCTCATATCAAAATGAGCATCAAATGATAATATAGTGATATCTTTTAAGTTTTTTGCTATACCAAGTGTGATAGTATGCTCTCCACCAATCATTATTGGAATTTTTTTGAGTTTCATTATTTCTTCAATAACTTCACCAATCCTTCTTATTGTTTCATTACAATCCCCATGAACAACTGCTAAATCTCCTAAATCATGAGTTCCTATGTCTTCAAAATCTATATTACCTCTCCAAGACCAAGTCTCTATATTTATAGAAGCCTCTCTTATTGCAGATGGTCCAAATCTTGAACCAGATCTATAGCTTGTTGTACTATCAAATGGTACACCAAATAGTACAAACTTACTATCAGAAAAACTTTTATTAAATCCTCCAAAGAATTTTTGTTGATTATTTATATATAATAAGTTCATCATATCACCTAAAAATACATATTTGAGTTATTTATAAATTAGTTACTAATAGGTGATGATATGGACAAATATGATAAAATTATTGATCTTGCAAAAAGAAGAGGATTTTTTACTACTTCATGTGAAATATATGGTGGAGTTGCTGGTTTTCTTGATTTTGGGCCAATAGGAACATTACTTAAGCGAAATATTGAAAATAAATGGAGAGAATTCTTTATATACAAACATTATGGTTTAATTTATGAAATTGAAACACCAATTGTTATGCCTTCTAAAGTATTTGAAGCCTCTGGTCATGTAGAACATTTTACAGACTTTATAGTCGAGTGTCTTTCTTGTCATAGAAAATTTAGAGCAGATCATGTAATTTTATATCAAGTAGGTGAAATTAGTGGATTAGAGGGAAAAAGTGCTGAAGAATTAGAAAAGATAATTCAAGAAAATAATATAAGATGTCCAGAATGTAAGGGCAAACTTGGAAAAGTCTCTAAATTTAATCTATTGTTTACTACTAATGTAGGTCCTTATAGTGAAAACATTGCTTATATGAGACCAGAAGCAGCTCAGGGTATGTTTGTTAATTTCAAGTACATATATACAATCATGAGGGAAAAATTACCAATAGGTTTAGCTCAAATAGGTAAAGTTTTGAGAAATGAAATTTCTCCTAGACAAGGCCCTATAAGATTAAGAGAATTCACTATAATGGAAATTGAATTATTTTTCGATCCAAAAAACCCTGAATGTAATCTTTTAAATGAAGTTAGTAATGAGAAGATCAATTTATTGACTGAGAATATTATTATAAAAGGTGAAAATAAACCAATAGAATTAACAATTGAAGAAGCTATTAAAGAAAAAATTATTCTTTCGGAATGGCAAGCTTATTTCATGGCTCTTTCTAAAATATTTCTAGAAAAAATCGGTGTTCCTAAAAATAAACAAATGTTTATTGAAAAATTACCAAATGAAAGAGCTCATTATTCAGCTCAAACATTTGATCAAGTAGTAGAATTAGAAAGATGGGGATGGACTGAAGTTTCTGGTCATGCATATAGAACAGATTATGATCTATTAAGACATCAAAATTATAGCGGTCAGGATTTAAAAGTATTTAGAAGATTTACTATACCAAAAAAGGAATATCGTATAATTGCTATACCTAAAATTGATATAATAAATAACATTATTAAAAATAATGATATTGCAACAAAAATAATTTCTATAATAAAAAATAAGAAAGCTGAAGAACTTAAAAAAGAATTAGAAAGAGGAAGCATAATTATTGATGATATTGAAATAAGACCTGAATTTGTAGAATTTAAAACTGAAGAAATAACTATTACAGGTGAACATTTTATACCCCATGTTTCAGAACCTTCTTTTGGTGCAGAAAGACTTGTTTATGTAGCTATGGAGTATGCCTATAGAGAAAAAAATAATAGAATAATTCTATCATTACCAAAAGATATTGCTCCAATAAAAATTGCAGTTTTTCCATTAGTAAATAAAGATGGTTTACGTGAAAAAGCAATAGAAGTCTATAATATGATAAAATCGAAAGGATTTATAGTAGAATTTGATGATGATGGTTCTATAGGAAGAAGGTATGCTAGAGCTGATGAAATTGGTATACCCTTAGCAATTACTATTGATTATAAAACTATGGAAGATAATACTGTAACAATAAGGAATAGAGATACATGGGAACAAGAAAGGATTTCTATTAGTAATATAATGGAATATTTAAATAACTTTTTCTCAAAGTAATATGGTGATATTATGTCAAAAAGACCTCCTGAAAAAAGACTAAGAATTAGAAGGATAGATAGTATAGAAAAAGGTACATGCAAAATGAATTCAGAAACATATAATTATCTAAAGATAACTGATAGAATAGAAATAGTTATTGCTGGTAAAAAAAAGATTGAACTAAATGCCTTTCCTTCTTCAGATGTTCCTGAAAATGAAGTATGGGCAAATTCTGATGAAATGAAAATAGTCGGTATTGCAGATAATACTATTGCAACCGTAAGAGCTGTTATGAAAAAATAATTGAAGATCAAAATCTTTATTATAAAGATAATTTTATTATCAATAATGAGGTGTTTTTGACGACAGAGGACTTAAATTCAATAATAAATGAAGTCTATCGTAGATCTATAGACTTAATAATTGAACATGTACGAAAGACTAGAGATGCATTAGATCTTGCAATTAATGCAGTTTCTAATTTCTCATCATCTTCTTATAATGAGCTTAAAGATATATATGAAAAAATTTCACAAATTGAAGAAGAAGCAGATAATATAAAGAGAGAGCTTATTGAACAATTAACAAAAAGTGCACCTGCTTTTCTTTATAGAGAAGATTTCTTTAGATTTACTGTGAGAATAGATGAAATAATAGAATATATACAATCCTTTACTAGAAGACTTTTAAAGATATCAGAAAGTAAAATAGAACCAATTCCATCAGTAAAAGATCTACTTGAATCAATTCTCACTAATATATCAAGTGAATATGATTATCTTAAAGAAGCTGTTATGACATTGCCAAGAAATCCAAAGAAAGTATTAGATCTTGTTGTAACTGTTCATGAAATAGAATCAAAGGTAGATCTTTTATATCATAGTGCTGATTTTAAGCTATTAATGGAAATAGAAGACTTGAGAAAATTATTGTTATATAGAGATTTACTTCATCTATTGGAAGAAATAAGTGATTTAATAGAAGATGCCTCAGATGACCTAAGAGTATTAGCATTACATAGAATTGTTTGATCTTGTTTTATTAATCACTCTATTTATTCCATAAATAGAAGTTGTTATAAGACCTAAAATTAATTCAAACCAAAATGTTATAATACGCATTAATATTGCTACTGAGCTAGCTATTCCTAATGGAATACCAAATTCCACAAATAATACTGTAATTGAAACTTCCATAATGCCTATCATTCCAGGTATTCCAATAGGTATAATTTGGATCATACTCATTAATGAAGAAACAGTAAGAATAATCCAGTATGAAACATAATAACCCATTGAAATGAATATTATGTAAGGTATTAAAGCTAATAAGAACCATCTTATTATTAAGAGAATAAAAGATGAAATAAATGCTTCTTTATCTGTTAAAATATTTTCAAGTTTATTTATACTTTCTTCTTTTACTTTAATATCAAAATTTGGTTTAACTTTTTTTATGAATTTTTCAAATATATTTACCATTTTTCCAATTAATTTTTTATATCTTTTTACTGCATATAACAATAATATTAACGTAATAACAATTATGATAGAAATTGTGAGTAGAAACAATGCTAATACCATATTGTAATTAATTATTTGTAATCCACATAATATTATTATAAATCCAAATGTTAAAGTTAACATAATTCTGTGTAGAATAACAGATGTAGCTGCTTTACTTATCTGCAAATTAGCTTTTTTTGCTGTAAGATTAATCCTTACAATTTCTCCAGAAATAGAAGCTGTAGGAATCATTAAATCACAAAAAATACTCATTAAAACAATTTCAAAGCAATCTCTAAATTTTAAACTAGGATTTCTTAAAAATACATACCAACTAAGTGTAAATAATCCAATACATACAACATCAATTATTATTAATAAAAATAAAATTGTTTTATCAACAACAAGGATTTCATTAACTATATTCTCTACTCCTATGGATTGTAAATATATTACAAATATTACCACTCCTATTATCAGCATGATATTAGTAAAACTTATTGGAAGCCTCAATTCATTTCACTTTAGTAAATATTTTATTTCTTAGTAAGTATCTTTTATTTTTTTAGGTGAAAAAATGATAGAAGCAAGTTTATGTGGCTCTAGAATAATTGTATGGTCTAAAGAGGATGGAGTAAAACTTTATAGTATGGGATATTATGGAAAGCCAGTAAATATTGATAAACCAAAAAATATTTCTGAAATAAATACATATCTTGAACTTTCGCTTTTAGAAGCAAATTATCTTGTTGAAAAAGGAATAATAGTTGTAAAAGATAACAATAGAGTACTAACAAAAGAAGAATTATTTGAAATCTCAAAAAAGCATTATCGCCTCTTTAAGGAATTATATGAAGTTTATAAAGATTTAAGAGAAAGAGGCTATATTGTAAGATCAGGTATAAAATTTGGAGCTAATTTTGCAGTATACAAATATGGTCCTGGTATTGATCATGCTCCTTTTATAGTTCATGTAATTCCAAATTCTGCTGAAATAGATCCTATAGAAATAATTAGAGCAGGTCGTCTTTCACATACAGTAAGAAAAAAATTCATATTAGCTACATTAGATGAAACTCATAAAAAAGTAGTATACTATATGTTTGATTGGTGGAAGGCTTAATAGATTGGAATTCCATTTTTTGGATCTGCAACATATTTTTTAAACTCTTCAATAATAAATTTAGTAGTTTTTCCAGGTTTACCATCTCCTATTTTTCTACCACTTATTTCTACTATTGGAACTATTTCTGCTCCAGTACCTGTAAAGAATACTTCACTAGCATTGAATAATTCATGTACTGTAATTAGCTTTTCTCTTACATTTATATTATTATTTTTAGCAATTTCCATAACAACTTGTCTAGTAATTCCAGGAAGTGCTCCAGTATATGTTGGAGGTGTTAAGAGCTCATCATTAATTACTAAGAATATATTTTCTCCAGGCCCTTCACATACATATCCATCAGTAGTTAATATAATTGCCTCATCAGCATTAAAGACATTAGCTTCAATTTTTGCTAATATACTATTCAAATAATTAAGAGATTTAATTTCATGTGATGTAGCATCTATTCTATCTCTTCTTATCCAGCTAATGATTACTCTTGCTCCTCTTTCATATGCCTCTTTTGGTAATACTTCAATTTTTTCAGTTATTATAATTATATTTGGTTTTTTACATTTTCTTGGATCTAATCCTAAATCTCCTTCTCCTCTTGTAACAATAACTCTAATATAAGCATCTTTTAAAGAATTTACTCTTAATGTTTCTATTATTGCTTTAATCATTTCTTCTTTACTTATTGGTATTTTTAACATTATGCTATGAGCAGATGCATAAAGTCTATCTATATGTTCTTTTAGTTTAAATACATATCCATTGTATGCTCTTATTCCTTCAAATACACCATCACCATAGAGAAATCCATGATCAAAAACAGATATACAGGCTTTTGATTTTTCAATGAAATTACCATTTATGTAAACTAATGGTTCTTTCATTCATCTCACCTTTTGAGACTAAAGATTTATAGATTTTTATATTTTAATTTTTCTAATTTTAAAACGTTAACTATAAAAATTTGTCCCCTCTTAATAATATTAAGAGGGGAATAATTTGAGCGATCCAGTTCTAAAAGAACTTGAAGCCATTGTAGGCCCTGATAATGTCATATCAGATCCAGCAAGAATTTTTGCTGAGGTCTATGATGCATGGCTTCAAATATTTCCAGGAAAACCTCCAAAAATGCCAAAATATATTGTTAGACCAGCAAATGAATTTGAAGTACAAGATATTGTATTAATGGCAAATAGATATAAAATACCAATACAAGTAGCAAGTTTTTACAGCTATAAACTTCCATGCTATAGTGGTATATTACTTCAAACAATAAGAATGAATAGAATACATGAAGTAAATGTTGATGAAGGATATGCTGTTATTGATGCTGGTGTTACTTTTAATCAATTCTATAGATATTTAAGATCAAGAAATATAGAACTTACTATTCCTGTGACAACAGCTCCTCCAAATACTTCAATTGTTGCTAATTTCTTATTCAAAGGAATTGGAATGAATATGACATCAATAAGTGATGGAAATCAAGAAGCAATAATGGGTTTAGAAGCTGTATTACCTACTGGTGAAATAGTACATACAGGATCATGGGCTCTTCAAACTGCCTCATGTAAATATACTTTTGATTTAGGATTTGGCCCTCAATTATCAAGAATATTTGTAGGTGCTTTAGGAACATTAGGTATTGTTACAAAGATGGCAATAAAACTCTGGCCAAAGCCAAAAGCATTAACTGTTAAGTTCTTAGGAATGAAAAAATGTGAGGATCTTGCAAAACACATGAATAAACTACAATATATAAAACTTGCTCCAAGTACTTCAGGAGGTCACTGGTTATTACTTGTCTTACATGGTACAAACTTATTCCCATATTGGGGATTTGAACAAAATAAGAAATTATATCAAATAACAGATGAAGATATTGTGAAGATGAGAGAATACTATGGATTCCCTGGAGATGGTACACAATACTTCTATGTTCTTGCATGTACACCTCATTATCAATCTGAAGATGAAGCAAAATTATGGGAAAAACTATGGTCAAATTACATATCATCAAATCCTGAAATAACAGAACTTACAGAAGATAATTGCCCTGGTATAAAATTTGGAGAAATAGAAGCTACTCTTAAAATGTATGGAGGAATTGGTGAAGGAGAACCAGGAAATCAACGTATAAGATATTGTGGATGGACTCCTGGACATATATGGAGCTTTTATGGTAGTGTTGGAAATAAAGCTCTTCCAAAACTTCATGAAATAACTTGGAATACAGGAAGAAAGTATGGATTAATTCCTGCTTTACATACTATAGGTATAAATGAAGGAAGGGTATCACATGTAAGATACATGGTACCAATAGAACGTGGTGATGACGAAGGTGTAAGAAGATATGCAGGATTCTTTGGTGAAGTTATTCCAAGAGTTATTCGTGAAGGAGGATTTGTACCTGCTAGATGCTTTGGTTTAGGAGCTAAAATTGTTTCACAACACATGGATTCTGGCTTCTTTGAATTATATCGTAGAATAAAGAAGGCACTAGATCCAAATAATATAATGGCTCCTTGGTTAGGTTTTAATGTACCATTTGAATATGAGTAGGTGATAAATATGGGAGAAGTTGAAAGAAAAATTCCATTTATAATTCACAAAAATATAGAATTTGTGCCATTTATTAGTCATGCAAGTTTTGATAAAACTCCAAGAGAATGGGTAAACATAAAGTTTCCAAATGAAGACAAATATCCAGATTTAGCAGTAGCAAAATTTGAAGCAGTAAGATGTTGGGCTTGTGGACAATGTGAACTCTCTTATATGGCAAATTGGGCTATGAATTGTCCATCTGCTACTTTTCCAGCAAACTATAGGAAAGCAGCATATAGAGGTCAAGGAAAGCATATGACTGTCTTAGGTTTACTACAAGGATTTATAGAACCATCACCTGAAATTGTTCATGTTGCCTATTTCTGTAATTTATGTGGAAACTGTACACTTCAATGTAGTATGGGTATTGGAAGTGACCCTGTTATTTCAGCAATGGCTTTAAGAAGAATGCTTGTTAAACTTGGAATGGGACCACTTCCTGCTCATAAACGTTTTGCAGAATATATTAAGAAATATCATAATCCTTATGGAGAGCCTCATGAAAATAGATTTGCTTTTATGAAAAAGAAAATTGAAAAGAAAAAAGCAGATATTGTATATTTTGCAGGATGTACAGGTCCATATAGAACTCCTGAGGTATGTGAAGCAACAGTTAATTTATTAGAATTAGCAAATGCTGATTTTACAGTATTGTATGGAGATGAATGGTGTTGTGGATCTCCATTATATATGGTTGGATTATGGGAAGAAGCAAAAGAAACATTAGAACATGATATATCAGTAATAGAAAGCTTAGGTGCATCTAAAGTAATTACATCTTGTGCTGGTTGCTTTAGACAACTTCATGAAGGATATAAAAAATTAGGAATATCAAAGCCATCATTTGAAGTATTACATTCATCTCAATTATTTGCAGAATATTTGAACTCAGGTAAATTAAAACCAAAATCAACTCCAACTGATAAAGTAGTTACATATCATGATCCATGTCATTTAGGAAGACATGTTGGTGTATTTGATGAGCCAAGAGAAATACTTGCTAATATTCCAGGATTAAAATTCATTGAATTTGAAAGAACTGCTCATAATGCATGGTGTTGTGGTGCTGGAGCTGGTGTGATGTCAGGATTTCCTGAATTAGCAAGATTTGCAGCAACTGAAAGATTAAAAGAAGCAAAAGGAATAGGTGCAAACTATGTATCAAGTGCATGTCCATTCTGTGAATTAAATCTTAAAAGAACTGAAGATGCTATGAAATTTGGCATAGAAATTGGAGACATATTGTTACTATTAGAAAAATCATTAAGGTGATAATCTTGGGATTTGAATATAATATGCAATGTAGGGATTGTAGACATAAATGGTCTTCTAATAAAATTTCATCATCTATAAAATGTCCAAAATGTGGCTCACATAATGTAAGACTACTTCCATCGAAAAACTTTAAAACATTTATTGCACCATATGCATAATTTTTTTCTTTTTTTTAAATAATTTTTCCATTATAAGATAATTTAAAGTGTTTACCTGATAATTCAATAAATCCCATATTTATTAATTCCTTTAATTTTTCTCTATCTTTTATATTATCCAAATTTTCTAGACATTTTTTATATTTTTCATCTAAGTAAATTGTACCATCTGTTAATAATCTTATAATATTTCCACATATGTTATATGTTCTATCATTTTCAGCATTCCACGGATCTATTTCCATTATATCAAGACCAATAATATTTACATTTCTTTCAAAAATTAAAAGTAATGCTTTATAAATTTCTACTTCTTTTAATCCTTCTACATTCAAAAATCTACTTCCATATAATGCTTTTCTTGCACCAATATCTATATCAATTGATATGTAAACATTACTACTTAAATATGGAAAAATACTTTTAATAGCTTCTTCTACTCCTAATGAATCTATAATTCTTCTATGAATTATCTTTATTCCTTCCTTCTCTAATGTTTTATATTGATCAACAAATTCTTTTACTCTTGAATCTTTTATTTTTTCTAATTTCTCAGAAGGATAATCCATAGGACCAAATACAATTATTTTTTCTAAAATTCCTTCGTAAAATAAATGATATAGAAAAGATCCACTATTATAACTATTTTTCCTACCTATTGGACTAAATACATAATCTTTTGCTTTATATCCATATGTCTCATAATTTGATTCATTTTCCATCATATAGCTTATAAGATTATTTCTAATTGGTGATGGAATTCCATCAAAATGAGAATCAAAAACTATTAATGTCAAATCATTAAATCTACTAGATAATTCATCAATTACTCCACCGCTCATTGAATGATCAATTCCAATCATTAGTGGTTTTTCCATATTCTTAACAAAATCTCTTACTTTATTTCTATATTCTCTACAACCATCAGAATCTAAAAATACTTCAAAATTTATTGGTGTAAGCATTATTAAATCTTCTTCATCTGGATATATAGATAGCCAGCTCTCTACAGGTAATTCTCCATAATATTTAATATCAATTCCTTGAATTTCTTTTAATTTTAAAATTATCTCAATTGGATTTTTTGGTCTTTTTCCTAAGATAATACTATTTATTTTTTTATTTATTGAATCACTACCTTCATCAGGATCGAGTAAGACTTCAAATAATGACCACATACTTTATCTCTCTCCATAAATAAATATATTATTGACTATTGTAAACTTTTCAATACTGATTATTTTAATTTTTTTATTCTGACTTATTTTATATTTAAAAATAATAAAATTATCATAAAATAGTTTTTAATAATGTTTAAATAGAAATAATCTAAATAATTATTATAGGGGAAACAAAATGAAAGGTGCATACATGGGTAAAATTCTAAGAATAGATCTTACAAATCAAAAAGTTTCAGAATCTCCATTACCTGAGGAATATGTTAAGAAATATATTGGTGGAAGAGGAATTGCTGCAAGAATTCTTTATGATATAATGAAACCTGGTACAGATCCACTATCTCCAGAGAATAAGATGGTTTGGGGCACAGGACCTCTAACAGGTTTACCTGTTCAAGCAGCCTCAAGTGGTTGGGTTGTTGTTACAAGATCGCCACTTACTTATACATACTTTAGATCTAGATGCGTAAGTAATCTTGGAATAATGTTAAAGAAAGCTGGTTATGACTTTATGATAATAGAAGGAAAAGCAGAAAAGCCTACTTACATTTACATAAATAATGGTAATGTAGAATTTGGTGATGCCTCTTCTCTTTGGGGTACTACTACTGATTTAGCTCAACATATACTAAAAGAATACATTATAAGAAATCCGGAAGCAGAAACAGCTGTTATTGGTCCTGCTGGAGAAAGACTTGTTAAATATGCTATTGTTCAGTCTGGTACAAGACAATTAGGTAGAGGTGGAATAGGTGCAGTAATGGGATCAAAGAACTTAAAAGGGGTTGCTGTTTATGGAGATAAACCAATTCCAATAGCTAATGAAGAATTACTTAAAGAACTTGTTAAAGAGCAAGTAAAACAACTTGCTGCATCACATGGTGCAAAAAGAATGCAAAGATATGGAACTGCTGCAATTCATGCTTTAATAAATCAAATTGGAGATTATCCACATAAGAACTTTAGAGAAACATTTTATCCCAATCATGAAAAATTAGATGGTGAACAAAGAGTTAAAAGAACAGTTAGAAATGCTGGATGTCCTAATTGTTTAATAATGTGTTGGAAAATTACGTATGTTAAAGAAGGACCATATGCTGGTGCTTGGGTTGACGGTCCTGAATATGAAACTTTCTGTACTTTTGGTGGCTTATTAGACATACCTAATTTAGATGCAGTTATCTATGCAAATCAGCTTGCAGATCTCTATGGAATAGATACCATATCTGCAGGAGTAGCTATTGCTTTTGCTATAGAAGCATTTGAAAAAGGTATATTGACAACAAAGGATACTGATGGCTTGGAATTAAAATGGGGAGATGAAAATGTTTTAATGACTTTAATTAGAAAAATTGCTTTTAGAGAAGGAATTGGCGATCTATTAGCAGAAGGTGTTAAAAGAGCATCAGAAAAACTTGGAAAAGGTTCTGAATATTTTGCAATTCATATAAAAGGTTTAGAATTGCCTGCTTATGATCCAAGACCTGTAAAAGCACATGGACTTGGAATGGTTACATCAAATATTGGAGGAAGTCATGCTCTTGGCTATGGAACACAAGAAGTATTTGGATTGCCCACACCAGTAGATAAGTACACTGTAGAAGGTAAAGGAAAATTAACAGCATACAATCAAAATAGATTAACATGGGGAGAATGTTGTATATGGTGTACTTTTCCAACAAGATCTGAATGGCATAAACCAGATTTACTTACTAAAATAGTTAATGCAGCTACAGGAATAGACTTTGGAGGTTTTGAAGAAGCTCTAAAAATAGGCGAAAGAGTATGGAATGTTGAAAGAGCATTCAATGTTAGAGAAGGATTTGATAGAAGGCATGATACATTACCAGAAAGATTCTTAAAAGAACCCATACCTTCAGGTCCATCAAAGGATCAAATATTTGAATTAGAGCCTTTACTAAATGAATACTATCAAGCAAGAGGCTGGGATGTAGCTACTGGTCTACCTACAAGAGCTAAATTAGAAGAACTTGGTCTTAAGGATATAGCTGATGAACTTGAAAAAATGGGTCGTCTAGCTAAATAATTTTTATATCCTAGTTTTTTCATAATTTTTTTATGCCAAAAGTAACTATTAAGTTCTTTCAAGATATTAGAGAACTAGCAGGTATTTCATCAACAGAAATAGAAATTGATAGTCCAAAATTTCTTAAAGATATTTTAAATGAAATATCAAATAAATATCAAAAACTAAATGATGTTTTTAAAAATATTGAAGAAAATAATAGATCAGTGATAATATTAGTAAATGGAAGAATGCCTATTCCTTTATCATCTACAATTATAAAAGGAGGAGAAGAAATTAGTATTCTCCCTGTTGTTGAAGGAGGATAATTTTTTAAAGTTTAAATATTTAAAAAATAATATATTCTTTAGGGACTTTTTATGAAAAAAGAAGAGATGACTCCATATGATCGCTTAATGACTGCTTTTGAAAGAAAAAAACCTGATAGAGTGCCAGTAACTCCTTTTGTAAGAGAATGGGCAGTAAGACAAGCAGGTTTTAAATTTTCTGAAGTTATGACAAATCCTGAAAAATATGTCTACTCTCAATTATATGCAATAAGAAAATATGGATATGATATGGTTCTTGATTTACTTGCTGTACATGCAGAATCTGAAGCTATGGGAAGTATTCTTAAGATACCAGAAGATGCTCCACCATCAGTTGATATACCTGCTGTTAATGATTATTCAAAGGATTTACCTAAATTAAAAATACCTCATCCAAGAAGAGATGGCCGTCTTCCAATTATATTGGAAGGAATACGTAGACTTAAACAAGCAGTTGGTGGTTATATACCTGTAATGGGCTATGTACAAGCGTGTTGGAGACATACATGTATGCTAAGAGGTACTGAAAGAGCTCTTTTAGATATGAAAAAAAATCCAGATCAATTAAAAGAATTAATTGAGATTGCTACAGAGAGTTTAATTGTATATGCTGAAGCTGTTGTTGAAGCAGGTGCAGATTTAATATGGGTTTCAGATCCTACATCTTCAGGTGATATGATATCAAGAAAAGCTTTTGAAGAATTTGTATTCCCATATTTAAGAAGAGAAATAAGAGCAATAAAAAGAATGGGTGTTAAAGTATTTTTACACATATGTGGAAATGTAAATGATAGATTAGATCTAATGGCAGATACTGGTCCTGATGCAATAAGTGTAGATGAAAAAGTAGATTTAGCAAGAGCAAAACCTTTAGTGGGAGATAAAGTATGTATCATGGGAAATATTAGTCCAGGAGTAACTTTACTTCAAAAAACTCCAAAAGATGTAGAAGAAGAATGTAAAATTGCTTTAGAGAAAGCCATGGCTGGAGGAGGTTTTGTCTTAGCATCAGGATGTATTGTTCCTGCAGCTGCACCTGGTGAAAATATAGCAGCTATGGTGGAAGCTGTAAGAAAGTATGGTTTTTATGAATAGGAGGTGACATTATGAAAGAAGAAATTTTTAAGAATCTTGCTAAATGTGTTGTAGATGGTGATGAGGAAGGAGCAAGGAAATGGGCAGAAGAAGCCATAAAGGCTGGAATAGATGCTTATGAAGCAATAATGAATGGATTAGCAGAAGGAATGAAAGTTGTAAGTGAATTATATGAAAAAGGTGAATACTATGTTCCTGAGGTTTTATTATCTGCATCTGCTATGACTGCAGCAGTAGAAATACTTAAGCCATATATAAAAGTGGAAAAAGCAGAAAAACCTATTACAATTGTTTTAGGTGTAGTCGAAGGAGATATTCATGATATTGGTAAAAATCTAGTGAAAATAATGCTAGAAAGTGCTGGATTTAAAGTTATAGATCTTGGTAGAGATGTACCATTATCAAAATTTGTAGAAGAAGCAAAGAAGCATAATGCTGATGTAATTGCCATGTCTGCTTTAATGACAACAACAATGCCAGGAATGAAAAAAGTAATTGAATTACTTATAAAAGAAGGATATAGAGATAAAGTAAAGACAATAATTGGAGGAGCACCAACATCATTAGATTATGCAAAATCTATAGGTGCTGATGCTTGGGCTAAGGATGCATCTGCAGCAGTTGGTGTAATTAAAAATCTAGTAGCTAAATAATTTTTTATTTTTTTTTTAAAAATGCCACAAATTTTTTTAGATTCTATTTCAAAAAAATATAAAGTTGCTGGAAGAGAAATTATAGCTTTAGATTCTATTTCTTTAGAATTTCCAGAAAAAGGTATTGTTGTTATAGCAGGACCATCAGGAGCAGGAAAAACCACATTAATAAAGATAATTGCAGGCTTAGAACTACCAACATCTGGCTCAGTTTTTATTGATGGTGTTGATATATCTCATTTAAGTGGTTATGAAATTGCATGGTTTAGAAGAAAGAAGATTGGATTTAAACCTCAAGATCCAGTACTAATACCACAATTAACTGTATTAGAAAATGTTGCTCTTCCTTTACTTATAAATTATGTTGAAAAAGAAAAAGCATTTAAAGTTGCTAAAGAACTTCTTGAAGAATTAGAACTTTCTGAAAGAATTTATCATAAGCCCTCACAATTAAGTGGTGGAGAATATGAAAGAGTAAGTTTAGCTCAGACTATTATAGGATCTCCTCCTATTATAATACTTGATGAACCAACTGCTCATCTTGATATTTCAACTTCAAAAAAAGTAGCTAATATATTAAAGAAAAGACAAAGAGAAACAGAATCTCTTTACATTATTACTACACTTGAAGAATCACTTATTGAGGGTGCTGATAAAATTTTTAATTTAGTTAAGGGTAAATTAATAAGGTAAAAATGGGTTTAATTGATAGGTATATAGATCCAAAAACAGAAGCAATTCTTAGAATTGTAATTAAAAAGATAGTTCATAGATTTCCATTAAGTTTATGCATGATAATAAGTACTACTATTCTTACTTATATATTCATATTTTATGAAGTTTTATTAGCAGGATGGAATGTATTTATTATATTAATTATGACATTTCTTTTAGCAATTACAACTTCTTTTGCTTTTGAATATGATACAAAAGATGAATTAATGAATTTAATAAATATAGGAGTTTCTCCATCAGATATTTTTAAAATTGGAATAATTAGATTACTATCTATTTCATTAATAGGCTATTTTATTGGTATAATACTTGCTATTATCTTTCCATTATCTGAAATAAAAAATAATATGTTATTTTACTCTCTTTTAATTTCTATAATGCTAGGTATGTTTCCCTCACTTTACTCATCTTTAAAATCAATGCAAATTAGTTTAGTAGGAAGAATAGCTTTTAGACCACTTATGGAAAATATTGCACCAGTAATTCTTTCAGTTAAAGAATTACCCCATGTAAAAGATTATATTGAAGAAAGATTAAAAGAAAGAGAAGATTTAGTAATACTAAGTGTAAATACAAAAGAAAATTCAATTGAAATTTTATGTAGATATTTAGGAGATACTGGAAGATTAACTTTTGTTACATTATCATCACTTGGTATAAATCCAGATGAAAGTCTAAAAAATGATGAAACACTACCAATTATAGGAGCAAGAGTAATTGTAAAAGAAGGAAGCAAAACAATTATTGATTATTGGGAAGGAAAAGAAAGGAAAAAATCCTTTATTTCTCAAAGCTTTCAATCATATATTCAACAATTATTAATAGAATATAAAGTATTTAAGAGTAAAGGAAGAGGTTTTGAATTTAAGTCATATTAGGTTTTCCTATTGGGCATACTTTTATACACATACCACAGACTGTAGCAGCATAAGCTGATTGGAAAGACTTTTTTAGAAGAACATTCTTAAGATTTTCTAATCTTTCTGAACATTTTTTAGCATCAAATATTTCTTCTCTTGATTTTGGATAATATTCAAAATTTGAATACTTTAATGCACCTGTAGGACAGGAATCGATGCATAATCTACAATCACCACATTGGTTTTTCATAGGAGTACCAGGTTCTAAGGGCATATTAGTTAATATACTACCAAGACGAATTCTAGGTCCATATATTGGATTTATTAATAAACCATTTCTACCAATCCATCCTAATCCAGCAGCACATGCAATTGCTTTATGAGATATATGACCTACTAACTTTTCTATATCTTCTCTTAAAGATGCTGGGATAATTAATGATAAATAACCCTTACTTGAAATCCATCCTGCTATTCTCATAGAGATTAAATCAATAAGATTATTAGCTAAATGATAAGCATGAGCATATAAAATTCCAGGATTATCAGTTTGAATAAGCTCAATAGCATAATTTGGAAGTGCAACTCCAATTGAAATTCCATATTTAAACTTATCTATTTTGATATCATATGTTGATAAATCTCTAAGTAATGATAAATCAGCAACTCCAATAATACTTGCACCAGCTATTTTTGCAATAGAGAAAAGTTCATCATTCTTCATAATAATAACTATACAACTACTTAATTATAAGTTTTCTTAAACCCAACCAACTCATTAATATTAATAATGCACTAAAATAAAACATAATAATATAATTAATATTCCATAATATGAATGCAATAAAAGGTCCAAATATAGAAATTATAAAAGAATTTCTAGAAAATTTATATTCACTAAATAATTTCTTATTTCTATTTAAAATAGCTATAAAAGAATTTAAAAAACTTAAGTCAATTAATATGAATATCCATAATAGAGTAAATATGAAAATATTATTTACAAATCCTATTAGTAATAAAGAAAGAAATAATGAGATAATTAATAATCTTCCCAATCCTTCTTGAATAATCTTTCTTTTGTTTATTTGCCATCCTATTATATGAGTAATTATTAATGAAGTTGTTAATACTATTCCTATTTTTATAATATCAATACCTATTATCTCTAATGCTATTATAGGAAGAAAAATTGTTCCTATACTTCCTCCTAATCCAATTCCTATAGATATCAACCATCCTTCTAATTTAAAGCTCTTTATTTCATCTTCAGGGATTTTTGGTTTTGCTACTATTATTTTAAGTGAAAATATTAAAAATACAGAAAGAATTAATGCTAATATTCCTGAAATTAATAATAATCTATCTACTTCATAAAAATAAATAATAAAAGCTCCTATAAGTGGAAATAAAGAAAAGATAATAAGTTTTGATAAGTTAAGAACTACATAAGAAGGTAGTGAAAGTAATCCTCCAATTGAAATTCCTAATAATAAAGAAAATAATATTGAGAAATATCCATAACCATATGATAAGAAAAGAATAGTAGTAATAACATATGAAGTTAGAAAAATACCAGTAATTCTAGATAATGAGGTTTTAGATTTATTATAATAGTTATTACCTATAAAAAATCCGGTATAATATGTAACAAGAGAAATACTTGTTATAAATAAATCTTGAATTCTCATCCACAATATCAATACTATTAAATAATGAAGAATTCCAGCTATTGGAAATGTAAGTGATAAAATAAATTTAAATAACTTTAAATAATCTATACATCATTCCCTCCGTTAAATTTTTTTAAATGATAGTCCTATATATAATTTAGGTGAAAATATGGAAAATCCAAAGCTTACTATTATGCAAGAATTAATAATAGAGGGAATTTTGAAAAAAATTGGTGATGAAAGTAAAGTAGGAACTGCTGAAGTAAGTAGCGGTGATATACTTGGATATGTTACTAATGAAATGACAAAAAGAAAAGATAGTGGAATAAAAGGAACAGTTGCTGCTACTAAGGGTTGGGCAGATATGTTTAGATTAGCAGTTAAAGATTTAGTTGAAAAAGGATATTTAAAAGAAAAGAAAGGATTGATATCTTCTAAGCTTATCCTTACAAAAGAAGGTCTTGAGGCTTATAAAAAGTATAAAGGAATATAGAATGCTAAAAAAATTAATTTCTTTTCTTATTATCCACAAAAATTTTTTTAAATTATATGAAAGGATAACTTATTCTCTTGGATTATTATCTGTACCTTTTATATTAATCTCAATAACTTTCTTAATTGCTTATGGTAGCATTCCAAAAATACTTTTACCATCTTCTTTAGATTATATTTCCTCCTTCATAATAATTTCTTCATTTATTATTGGTATTTTTTTACATGAAATTTCTCATGTTATTATTCTTACTAATAGAAATATTAGCAATATAAACTTAGGTATTTCTTTACGTGGAATTATTGGCGGATTTACAAGTGCAAATATAGATGTAAAAACTTATAATGAAATTGTATTACCATTTTATTCAAGTGGCTTAGGTCTTAATTTTTTATTATTTCTAATTTTTCTTCCTTTCTTTTATATAAACTCATATTTACATATAATTTCAGTAATCAATTTTTGGTTACTATTTATGAATGGTATTCCTGCTCCCTTTGTTGATGGAGGAAAATTATTTGAAATC
>QNVI01000062.1 GCA_004348015.1 Thermoproteota archaeon
GGATGCCCCCATGGGCCTGCTGTATGTATTACCATTCTATATTTTCCAGGTATTCTTAGTATTAATGGAAGTACAGCAGCATATGCTTCTTGTAAATCTATGAACTCTATATCTTCTAATGGAATATTCTTTCTTATATATGTAGCTGAAGATTTTGCAAGTAAAACATACTTAAAAAATCGAACTTCTTGATTTTCTTCAATATATAATCGTTCAGTTAATTTTGAGGCCCATTCAGGAGAAATAGGATTAAAGAATACTACCTTAGAATTTCCTTTAATATATTCCAATACTTGAATTTTTATGTTTTCATTTCTTAATTGGATATTTATTTCATCAGAGAGTTTTAAGTTTTTTAAAAATTCCTCAGGTTGTATTTGAGGTTTTGGAATTGGATTATCATTAGTATCAAAATCATAATCTACATAACCATTTTTATAAAATAAGCTAAATACTATATAGTTTAAATTTAATTTAGAAGCAGCATAAAATTTATCACCTTCTAGTATACCAAGTCCACCAGCATATGTATATCCTAAATCCAAGGCTATATCAGGAGTTACACTTATAATAAAGTTACTATCTTTCATTTTATTAATTCTCCTACCTATATTTTAATATTTTATTATTTAAGAATTTACTTAAAGGTTTTTCTAAAATAAAATTAAAAACAATAGTTACAACTGAAAGTTCGTCCATTATTTCTTTTTCACTTTTTTCATATATTCTTTATATAACTCTTCTATATAATCTAAAAACTTAATTTTTTTCTCTTTATATTCTAATTTTAATTTAAGACATAAGGCTTTTATAATTGATATTTCAATGATTTTTGCTCCTAATCCAGATATTCTATTTATGTATTCAGCAAAAATATTAAGTCTTTCTGGAATTTCTTCTCTTTCAAGACCATATAATTCTTTAAGATGATAGTAGATGACTTTATTTCCATTTTCACCTATTATAGATTTTAAACCTTCATCTATAGCTTCAATAAGAATCCATTTAAATTCTTCATCAAATTTCAAAGATAACACCTCATAATTCCTTTATATGAATATAAAATGCTAAAATTAGTGATAAATAACCAAAATGGAAAAAAGCTCTAATGGATGTCCACAATAATAATCTCTGTATGTAATAAAATAATTAAAAAGTAAATCACCTATTACATATAAAATAAAGCCAAGACTAATAAAAAACCATGATTTACCAATTCTTCCTTTATAAAATATTAAGAGACCTAATATTGCAATATAAAGAAGAATTATATCAAGAATAGGATAAGCAGAACTAATAATTGTATTTATAGAAAATTCAAATTCAAATATAGGTATTATTAAAGTAGTAAAAATCACGATCAATAAGATAATAGTGGTAATTGTAGCTAAGTATATAGCCCTATTTGAAAGTACTTTTGAAAAACTCTTCACATATAAAAATAATGATATAAATATTGGAATATATCCAATTAACCAAAATATATCAGCAATTGATGGAAAAGGAATTTCAACTCCAAGAATAAGTGTAAATATGGCCCAGGTGGTTTCTCCAAGAAACCAAAGTCCTAAGCCAATAGAAAAACATAACCAAATAATAGAAAAGTATTCTTCAGATTTTGTCCAATATCTCTTAAAAGCTAAGATAGAAAAGAAAAAAGCAATACCAGAAATAATTGGTGGAAATAAATTTGAAAATATATGCATAAAATTAGGATAAAAATTCTGAAAAGCATAGATTGAAAATAAGAGGATTGCTAAAACTAAGCTGATTATGCATGCATGTTAATATCGAAAGTACATGTAAAAAAATACTAGATGACATATATTTATAGTTTATCATAATTTATTATATACTAATAGACATCAATTATTATAACTTCTCTTTTAATAATTGCTAATAGAGATATGTTTTGTGAAAATAGAATTTCCTCTTTTTTATACGATTCTCCTATAGATCATAAAATGATTTAAAAAAGAAAAATAATTATTTCCTATAAAGTACTTTCTTAGGATCTTTAATTAATAATATAATTTCCCAAATGATAAGTGCAACTATAAGCATAGCAATGCCTAATATTGTAGCATCTAGTGTAAGTTCAATAAATTCTCCTCCTTCTGTTAGAAAACCTATAGTATGATCTACAAAGACCATTATTGTTGTACCCCAAAGTATAAGACATAAATATTTAAGTAAATATTTGTCATTTTCAGCCATACTATACCATATTGGTGTAACTATTGTTGCTGCAAATGCTAATATTATTAGCCACATATTATCCCCCGATAAACTTATATTGGTGTTACTAAATATAAATTTAGTGTTACGGAGGAAAAAATATGGCATGCTTTTTAGTTCCAATGGCTTTAGCAATAATAACATCAATAATACAAAAAACAGCAAAAAAATATTGCTGAAAAATTGAAATTATCAATTCTTAATACATTATTGTGGGGAGGAGTAATTCTTCTGGCATTAGAACATGTATGGCATGGAGAAGTCGTTCCATGGCCACCCTTCCTAACAGCCATGAGTAATCCTGCAGACATACCAATAATGCTTCATGAAATGGCCACTGTAGGTACAGCAATGTCCATAGTTACGGTCATTACATGGGGAGCAATAGTTACAATAAGCTACTATATGCCAAAAATCGTATCAGTTAAAACTATAGAGTCTGTAAAGAAGGGGGTTATTACACATTAAGGTTATTCTTTTTTTGTCTAAATAGCAAGAGATCCTTAGATATATTTGGATTTACAACTGAAAGCCTCGCCCTTTAGGGCGGGGATGAGGTCATATCTGTAAAAATATCAAGAATCCTTCTAAACGTTAGAAGTTTTGCTAATATACTAAAAAAAGAGATCCCCTACTTAAAAAATAACAATAATATTCTATATGTAATTCCACCTATTGCTATTGCAAATATTATTTCAAAAATTGTTATAATTAGTGCTTTTTTCCAACCAATTTCTTTTATTAAAGCAGCAATTGTTGATATACATGGTATATAAAACATTGTAACTATTGTGAAAACAATCATTTGAATAGGACCAAAACCTGGAATTTCTGAAAAATTTGTAGTTCCTAATAATGTTGCAAGCATAATAAGTGTTAATTCTTTTCTTAAAATTCCAAAGATTAAAGTCACTCCTGTAATCATTGGTAATCCTAACCATGTAACTGTTATAGGACTTAAAGCTAATGCTATAGGTTCAAGTAAATTAAAAACTTCTATTAACTTAAGTATAAAACTTCCAATAATTATTAAAGGAAAAGCAATTTTGATGAATTCAAGTACTCTAAACCATGTTTGCTTCAAAACCGTTTTTAGGTGTGGCCATCTATAGTCATGCATTTCCATAATTAAGCCAATGGGTTCACCTGGCATGACTTTAAATGCTAATCTTCCAAGAATAAGAATTACAATCAAGTCAAAAATATAAAGTGCTAATGCATATTCAATACCTAAATATTCACCAACAAGACCAAGAATTATTACTGTACGAGCTGCACATGGTACAAGTGTTGTAACAAAAACAGCAAGAAGTCTTTCTCTTTCAGTCTCCATTATTCTACATCCTAAACATGCTGGAACATTACATCCATAACCAAGAATTAAAGGAATAAAGGCCTTTCCATGTAGTCCAATTTTATGCATAATATTGTCCATTAAAAATGCAATTCTACTTAAATAACCTGAATCTTCGAGAAAATAAAGAATAATATAGAATGGAATAATGTATGGAAGTGCAATTGTAATACCTGCAATAATTCCTTCCATTATACTCCATGTAAGTCTACCAATAGTTCCTATTCCAAAAATATCATAAAAAATTGGTTCTAAGCTATAAAAAAATTCATTTAAAAAATCTGAAATATATCCACCTATGGTAAAAACAGAATAAAATATTGCAAGAAGTGAAAATATCATTATGAAGTATCCAGCAACTTTATGAGTTGTAATATTATGAATATATTCTTCAAGCCTTGGCTTTATAGGAGGGACAATTTTTTGTACTTCTCTAGCTATACAATTAGCAATTTCATAACGTTCAGCTGTTATTACTGTTGAGCAGCTATGTCCATGAAGATTTTCAATTTCCTTTGAGAGTTTCTTAGCCGTAATAACTATTTCAGGATTAATTTTTTCTATTTCTTTTTCTATCTCTTCATCTCCTTCTAATAATTTTATGGCTGTATATCTAGGAGGATACCAATAATTAACTCCTTCCAACATTTTCACAAGTATAGCTATTCTTTCTTCAATTTCTTTTCCATATCTTATGATAATCTTTGGTATCTCTTTTTTTTCTGCAACTTCAATAGCTTTTTCTAATAGTTTAAAAATACCTACTCCTTTTATTGCAATTGTTGGGATAACAGGAATTCCTAGAATTTTTTCTAATTTTTCAATATTAATTTCAATACCTTTCTTTTTTGCCATATCAATTTGATTTAATGCTAAAACAAGTGGAATACCTAATTCTATAAGTTGTAATGTAAAATATAGATTTCTTTCAAGAATAGAAGCATCCACAACATTTATTACAACATCTGGTTTTTCAATAGCAATGTATTTTCTTGTAATTTGCTCCTCAATAGAAAATGTAGAAAGAGAATAAATTCCAGGCAAATCAATGATATCAATTGTATATCCCTTAAAATGAAGAGTCCCTTCAGCTTTTTCTACAGTTTTTCCAGGCCAATTTCCAATATGCTGATGCAAACCAGTTAGGTAATTAAATATAACTGATTTTCCAACATTTGTATTTCCAGCTAAGGCGATACGAAGCTTTTTATCGCTCATTATTATTCAACCTCAACTAGAATTCTCTCAGCAATACCTCTACCAAGTGCAAGTCTTGAGTCTCTTACAATAATCTCGATAGGTCCATGAAATGGAGCTGATTTTACAACGGTGACTTTTGTGCCAGGTGTTAAGCCCATATCCATGAGTCTCTTTTTAAGACCCCATCTTCCTTGTTCCTTTTCAGAAGTACCATCTATAGAAACAATTATTGCAGTTTCTCCATTTTTTAATGCAGTTAATGGAATTATCCTCTTGCTCATTTATATCACCTCTTTAACATAATTTTTTAACATAAATGATAGAAGCAATTCTATTGCTTATTACATGACAGGATTCTTTTATCATTAATGTAATTGATTCATTAATAGAATTCTTTTCTAGAACTTTTATAATATTGCCAGGAATAATGCCTAATTTACTTAAATATTGTAATACATCACTATGCTCTTCTACTATTTTAATAATAATACCTTGAGAGCCTATATCAAGCTCTGTTAAAGGGATTGATTCTTCTTCAACTATCCCTCCACATTTTGTTGGAATGGGATTTCCATGAGGACATTTTTTTGGATTATTTAAAATTCTCTCTAGTGATTTAATAATTTCATCAGTTAGACTATGTTCAAGCCTACAAGCAATTTCATGAGCTTTTTCCCATTCTATATTGAGAATATCAGTAAGTAAACATTCAGAAAGTCTATGTTTTCTTATTACTTCAATAGCTAATTTACGACCTTTATCTGTAAGTTTAACTCCATGATAAGGTTGATGTATAATAAATCCTTTTCTCTCTAACAACTTAATAGTATTTGTTACAGTACCTGGAACTACTTTCATCACATTAACAATATCTTTAGTTCTAGCTACACCATATTTTTCTTCAAGTCTATAGATACATTCAAGGTATTCTTCAATTACAGGAGTAATTTCTTCAACTGACATATACGAAACCTAAAAATTATTTTTACGACAACTCGTATTTAAATTTTATGGAAAAAATCTATATTATTGGAGGACCTCTATCAGTTATTTTATGTTTGAGCATTCTTAATTTTATTAATTTTCCTATAATCATAGGCATCACCTCTTTTTTTTCTCATTTTTTCATTTTTATAATATGAGAAACGTATATATAAATTTTTCGCATAACAGAAAATTGTAAAAGTGAGAAAAATTTATAAGGATGATTATTATAGCAATAAATTATTCATAATAGAAATGTGGAGGTAATCAAGATGGATAAAAAATATTCAATAAGAGTAATATCTGAAAGTAAAATAGTCGAAGTTGATTTTGGATCTTTCGTAAGTCTTGATTTGATAGAAGAAATATTAAATCAATTAAGAGAATATATTGCTGAAGGTTATCAAATTAAATTAATAGGTTACATTAGTAGGGAATATAATTATATCAAGGCATTCACATTAGCTCTTTCACTCTTCGGTAAAGAAGATCGAATAATATTTGAGAATAAAGCTAAATTTAGTAAAGCTGAAAGAAAATTAAAAAAAGAACAAATGCAAGAATTAAGACGTAGAGGTTATAATGCCAAAAAAATATCAGAAGAATTAGGCGTGCCTTTGAAAACTATTTATCGTTGGTTAAAAGAAGATAAATAATTGAAATATGATTTGTTTATATTTAACTAAATATAAACACATAAAAATACAAAAATTAAAATAATTATTTATAAATGATTATAAATTGGGGTTAATTTATGAGTGATCGTGTTGATGTTGGAATACCAGGAATGAATGAAATACTTAATGGCGGAATTCCTAGAAGAAATATTGTTTTATTATCTGGTGGTCCTGGAACTGGTAAAACTATTTTTGGTCAACAATTTCTTTATGCCGGATTTAAACTTGATGAGCCTGGTGTTCTTGTAACTCTAGAAGAGCATCCAGTTCAAGTTAGAATTAATATGGATAGATTTGGATGGGAACCCAAAAAATATGAACAAGAAGGAAAATTTGCAATTGTAGATGCTTTTACCTCTGGTGTTGGTGAATCAGCAAAAAGAGAGCGCTATGTTGTTAAGGATCCTGATGATGTACCAAGCTTTTTAGATGTAATAAGACAAGCAATTACTGATTTAAATGCTCAAAGAGTAGTAATAGATTCTGTTTCAACACTTTATATGACTAGGCCGATGCAAGCACGATCAACATTAATGCTTATAAAGAAAGTTTTAGCTGGTCTTGGTTGTACAGGTTTCCTTATTTCACAAGTAAGTGTAACGGATAGAGGTTTTGGTGGTCCTGGTGTTGAACATGCTGCTGATGGTATCATCAGACTTGATTTAGATGAATTTCAAGGTGAGCTTAAACGTTCAATAATTATTTGGAAGATGCGAGGGACAGGACATTCCATGAAGAGACATCCTTTTGAAATAACAAGTAAGGGAATAATTATATATCCAGATAAAACTGTAAAGATTACACCTAGAGGATTTTTTGAGGGAAGTTGAGGTGAAAGTTTATGAGTGAAATAGAAGTTCCACTAAAACCATTAGGAAGAGAAGATATACAAAAACTTGAGGCAGTTCTTCTTTTAGGAACAGTTTCGAGAAAAGATGTAATTGAAAAAATGAGAAGCGAAGATCCTAAAGATCGTATAACATGGATAGACTCATTAGCTGTTGCAGCAGGAGCTCTTGCTAGAGAGAAAGCTGGAATGAATGTCTCAAGAATAGCTGATGAGCTTGGTAGAGGTGAACAAACTATTAGAGCGCATCTAACAGGAAAAACTGAAGCTGGAAAACTTGTAAGAGAGACTTATGAAATGCTATTAAAAGGTGAAAAAGTTCTTACATTTATATTTAAAGAGACTGAGATTTCATCAAAAGAAGAAATTGAAAAATTAAAAAATGAAATTGAAAAAGAAAGAAAAGAGAAAAATGAATTACAAGAAAAACTTAGTAAAATGCAAAATAAGCTTGAAAATACTATTAAAGCATTAGAACAAATATTATCTCAGCTTAAAGCCTAATTTTTTTATCTAATTAAAAACCAAATATTTTTTTATTTCTTATAAAAAACATTATTTTTGGAGATGTATTTGAAAAAAGAGAAATCTGCTGGATTTTTAATATTTAAAAAAGATAACAATACAATAAAATATTTATTTCTAAAATCAAAAGGCAGATATGATGTACCAAAGGGGGTACAAGAAACAGGAGAAAGTGAATTT
Organism: Thermoproteota archaeon; assembly: GCA_004348015.1. Taxonomy (GTDB): domain Archaea; phylum Thermoproteota; class Methanomethylicia; order Methanomethylicales; family Methanomethylicaceae; genus WYZ-LMO11. The sequence goes on from QNVI01000062.1 coordinate 8,006, forward strand.
GAAGCTGCATTAAGGGAATTAAGAGAAGAAACAGGAATAAACGAAGTAAAGGTGATTCCATTATTTAAAAAGAAGATTGAATATTTCTATAGATTAGGAAAAGATAATATAAAAAAAGAAGTCACATATTTCCTTGGAGAAACTAATGTAGATGATATAAAAGTCTCAAAGGAGCATGATGGCTATGAATGGCTAACAAAAGAAGAGGTATTTTCAAAAATAAAATATGAAAATATTAGAAGATTAGTAGAAGATGCTGAAAAATTTATTAAAAATCTTAATAAAGAAGATGTATAGAATTTTTAAGTCAACCTTAATTATTAGAAATTCATATTATTTTGTATGGATTATGAAATATCTGTATTAGAGAAACTAATTAAAATTGATACTGATGTTACTACAAAGGAGAATTATTTTGAGTGTGCATTATTAATAAAAGAAATGTTAGAAGAATTAAATTTAGAAGTGGAATTTTTTAATCCTAATTTCGATGATGGTATAAAAAGACCTAGTGTTATGGGTTATCTAGATGCTTCTTCTAATTATACTATTGGTTTTTTTGCACATTATGATGTAGTTCCTGTGGGAACTGGTTGGACAAAACCTCCGTTTAAATTAACAATTGAAAATGATAGAATATTTGGAAGGGGGGCTGCAGATGATAAAGGAGCCATAGCTGCTATACTTGGAGCATTAAGAATAGTAAAAAATAACTCTCGTTTTAATGTGATGGCTGTTTTTTCTCCTGAAGAAGAAGTCGGTGGAGAGTTAGGTCTTGGCTATATTATAAAGAATTATGATATTAAACCAGACTTTGGAATAATTGTAGATTCTTCGCCTGATGTAATTTCTATAGGAGCAAGTGGTATTGTAAGAGGTGAAATTAGAGTAATAGGAAAACAAGGACATGCGGGTTATCCTCATTTAGCAATTAATCCAATACATGAGTTATCATATGTTATTAATGAATTTAAGACTTTTATAAAAATGAGAGAAAGTAAGCAATCTATTTGTAATGCCCCCCCTAGATCTTTAAAAGAAAAAGTATGGGGGCGTTTTTCTTTTACAATGATTGGTGGAGGTATAAAAGAGAATGTAATTCCAAATGAGGCATGGGCAAAATTTGATATGCGATTGATACCTGAGGAAAATCCAGAGGAGGCAATTAATGAACTTTATAATTTTATAAAATACTTAAAAATAAATGGAAAGATTTTACTATCAATTGAAAAAATAGATAGAGGTTATTTGACTGATCCATCAAATTCCTTTGTTCAAATGTTCATTGATTCAACAAAAAAAGTATTTGGAAGACCTCTTCCATTAGCAGCATGTCTTGGGGGGAATGATGGAAGATTCTTAGCTGATAAAGGTATTCCTGTTATTGCTTATGGAGTAATAGCCGATGATACAAATTTTCATGGAATTGATGAATTCGTATATATAAGAGATTTGAAAAATGTAAGAGATGTATTTGTGGAATTTTTAAGGAAGTGAGAATATGAAACCATACATAGTTATTGCTTCAATTCATCCTCTTTTAAATCTAAATAGAAAAGAATTGGTAAATAATTCAGTGAAGCTAATTATAATTGATGAAGGAGAACAGTCAATTAGAAATGAAAATGATAAAATATTAAAGGATATTGAAAAGTCATATTATGGACCTGTTGAAAGAAAAAATTGGTTTAAAGAGAGATTTGGTCAATCTTATGAAAAATATGCATCAGTAATTCCAGAAAGAGCTCATGCTGAAACAAGCTTTGGTTTTCTTGTGGCATACGAAGAAGATGCAGATTTTGTAATTGAATTAGATGATGATGTTTTTATAAATGAGGGATTTATAGATGAACATAAAAATAATTTATTTGAAGAGACAGGCGAAACAGTATATTCTAAGTCTAAATGGTATAATACAATAGATCTTTTGATATTAAATGATTCTTCATTAAGATATTTTCCAAGAGGCCATCCATATTCACCTGAGACAAGAATTGAAGACTATATATGGATTAATAAAGGAGGTAAATGTGTTCTTAATATGGGACATTGGCTTGGAGATCCAGATTTTGATGCTCTTACTATATTATATCATAGTGGAATGAATGGAAAATGCGAAATAAAAAGCATGGGAATAAAGAAGAAAAAGGTAATTGTTGAAAAGGGGGTATTTTTTGCAATTTGTAGTATGAATACTTCATTTATTCCTAAAATTGTTCCAGCTTTTTATCAATTATATATGAATTATATGGGGATAGATAGATTTGATGATATTTGGTCTGGAATATTTTTAAAACGTATTGCTGATCACTTAGGAGATAATGTTTGTATTGGAAAGCCTTTAGCTTTTCATAATAAAAGACCAAGAAATACATTTAATGATTTAAAGAAGGAATTAAATGGTATGATATTAAATGAATGGATTTGGAAAGCAATTGATGATGATATATCAGGAAAAAGTTATTCTGATGCCTATCTTTCTCTTGCGGATTTATTAGAATTAAAAATAAAAGAGCTCAATAATGATTTTGTTAATTTTATGAAAATGCAAATAAGAAATATGAGATTATGGGTTGAAATAATAGATAAAATTTCATAATCTTATTATATTAACCGTAAGATAATATTCCTAATGTCATAATAGTTATTATGAATACAGCTATAATCAGCCCAATAAATATTGCAAAAAAAGCTCTTTTTGGATCAATTCCAAATATATATGCAACAATACTTCCAGTCCAAACACCAGTAGCTGGAAGAGGAATTGCTATAAATATAATGAGTCCTAAAAATCCATGCTTTTCAATTAATTTTTTACTTCTTTTTCTTAAATTGTCAATATATTTTATGAATAATTTCTTTACTATATTTTCATTATTAAAACTCATTATCCACCTCTCTATTNTATTCATAGTTAAAAGAATTAAAGGTGCTGGTATAATATTTCCTATAATTGATAATAATGCTACAGTAAATAAATCAACTCCATTCATTATGCCATAGGGTATGGATAACCTACTTTCTGCCACTGGTAGTAATGCTAGCACCATAATATTTACATATATATTCATAATAAAAATAAAAAAGAAGTAAAATATAATAACTTTTATGTTGAAATATTATATATGCATAGTATAATCCTAGCTGGTGGTTATGCAAAAAGATTATGGCCATTAACATTAGATAGGCCAAAACCTCTATTACCTTTGGGAAATAAATGTATTTTAGATTTTGTTATATCAAAATTAATGGAAATTGATGATTTAGAAGAAATTATTGTTTCTACAAATAAAAGATTTGAAAGTCATTTTTTTAAATGGTTAGAAGAAAGAAATTATAAAAATATATCAATAATTTCTGAGCCATCTACAAGAGAAGAGGAAAAGCTTGGTCCAATAAATGCTATATGGGAAATTATAAAAAATAGACCAGGAGAATATTTAATTATTGCTGGAGATAACGTTTTTTCAGCTTCTTTAAAGGAAATGGTGGAATTTTATAAGAAAGTTAAATCTCCTGTTATTGCATTATTTGAAATGGATAATATAGAATTAGTAAAACAATATGCATGTGTATCTATTGGGGAAGATTTAAGTATAACCGACTTTGAGGAAAAACCAAAAATACCAAAAACCTGTCTTGTAGCTACATGCATATATATATTACCATGGAGTAGCTTATCAAAAATTGAATATTATTTAAAAGCAGGTAATCCTCCAGATCCTATTGGAAAGTTTATAGAATGGCTTAGTAAAAATGAAAAAATTTATGGATTTAAATTTAAAGGATATTGGTATGATATTGGTTCTTATGAATCTTATATAAAAGCACAAGAAGTTATCAATAAATTATAAATTTGGAATTCTTCCAAGTTTTTCTTCCAACCATTTTATAGTTTTTAATAATCCCTCTTTTATTTCTGTTTTTGCTTTCCAACCTAATTCTCTTTCTGCTTTAGAAACATCAGGTTTTGTAAATTCTACATCTCCAATCCAAGATTTTCCTCCTCTTATTACTATTTCTACATCTTTTAAATTTAATATTTCAATCATAAATTTTGCAATATCTAATACTGAGTACGATTCTCCAGAGGCAATATTATAAGCATCTCCTTTACATTTTGATAATTCAGGAGCTAATAATAAAGCTTCTACAACATCATCAATATAAACATAATCTTTTGTTTGCATTCCACTTCCTAATATTTCAAGTCTTCTTGGATTTATCATTAATTTTCTATATATATCAAAAATAAGACCTTTATTATTTCTAGGACCATATACATTATATAGTCTAAGTATTACAGTTGGTAAATTAAAATGCTGACTATAAAGCTTACAATAATATTCTGCTGTCATTTTAGATAATCCATAAAAAGAATATGGATTTAATTCAACATCTTCATGTGTTGGAATTTTTTTAGCTATTCCGTATACTGTAGAAGAAGAAGTAAATACAACCTTTGCTCCTATTTCTTTTGCAATCATTAATACATTCAATGTGCCCTTTATATTTACTTCCATATCTATATCTGGATTTTCCATGGAAAAAGGAACAGATGATTGAGCAGCTAAATGATATATTAAATCACAATCATTTGAAGACTTTTTAATTATATCTTTATCTCTAATATCTCCCTTTATAAATTCAACAGCTCCTGTTTTTATTAAATGATTGATATTTGATAAATCTCCAGAGGATAGATTATCAAGGATTCTAACTATTTTTCCTCTTTTTATTAATTCCTCAGCTAGTTTTGAGCCTATAAATCCTGCTCCGCCAGTTATTAGCACTACCATACTATCACCAAAATTATTACAATATTTGTATTAAAATAAAAATATAAATATAAATAAAAGAATTATTAAAAACTATAAATAAAATTAATGGAGAAGAGAAAAACTTGAGATATTTTACAAGTCCATATAATTTCATATTTAAAGAAAATAGAAAAGTAAAATTATATGATACTACACTAAGAGATGGAGAACAAGTTCCAGGTGTTAAATTTACTAAAGAACAAAAAATTGAAATTGCAAGAAAATTAGATGAAATTGGAATACCTGAAATAGAAGCCGGCTTTCCTGTTATTTCTAATTATGATGAAGAAGCTGTAAAAGCTGTAGCTTCTGAAAAATTAAATGCAAAAATTCTTTGTCTTTGCAGACCAAAACAGAAGGATATTGATGCTGCTATAAGAGCAGATGTAGATGGAGTCATTATATTTATAGCAATTTCTGATCTACATTTAAAATATAAATTAAGAATAGATTTAAAAACTGCAATAGAAATGACTGTTTCTTCAGTTGAATATGCAAAAGATCATGGGTTTTTTGTACAAGTGACTGCAGAAGATGCTACTAGAACGCCATTAGAATCACTTATGTTATTATATAATGCTGTAAAAGATTGTGGGGCAAAAAGACTTGGCATAGCTGATACAACAGGGTGTATTAGACCAAAGGGAATGATATATCTTGTTAGTAATTTAAGAAAGGCTTTTGATTTAGAGCTTGCTGTACATTGTCATGATGATTTTGGATTAGCTGTAGCAAATTCCTTAGCTGCTTATGAGGCGGGAATTGATGCCATTTCTGTATCTGTAAATGGTATTGGTGAAAGATGTGGAAATGCTGCATTAGAAGAAGTAGTTATGTGTTTATATGCATTATATGGTGTAGATCTAGATATTAAAACAGAAAAATTGAGAGAATTATCATTATTAGTTTCAAAATATTCAAAAATACCTATTCCTATAAATAAAGCAATAGTTGGAGATAATGCATTTAAGCATGAATCCGGTATACATGTGGCTGCTGTTCTCAAGAATCCATTTACATATGAATCATATGATCCTCAAATTGTTGGTCAGCAAAGAAGACTTGTATTTGGAAGACATTCTGGATTAGAAGGTGTAAGAGAATTACTTAATGCAAGTGGTTTAAAACTAAGTGAAAATGAGTTGTGTGAAATTGTTAAAAGACTTAAATCTCTTCCTATCGATTATAAGCCAATTGAAAATTCAGAACTTATTGATTTCGCAAAAAAAGTTCTTGAGGAAATACGTCATGAGTAAGATTTATTCTCTTGCTACTTTAAATAAAGCTAAAGTTGCAATAGGATTAGATTTGAATTTGCCATCATATGAAAGTATAATAAATTCAGCAATTTATGCTAAAAAAGAAGGCTATGCTAATCCAATATTAGTTTGTAATAAGAGGATTGATGTAGATCTCCCCATAATGATATCTGAAAATATGGAAGAAAAATTAGTATCTTTACTAATAAATGGGGAAGTTGAGGCCATTGTAAGAGGTAATTTAAGTGCATATAAGACTATAAAAATTATTAAATCTAAATTCAATTGTAATAATCTATATAGGATAACTATAATGGAAATAATGGGAAAAAACTTAATGTTAGCACCTGTTGGAATAGATGAAGGAGACACTATTGAAGATTTATTAGAATTTGTAAAAAAAGGAAAAAATCTTGCTGATAAAATTGGGATAGATTATAAAATTGGAATAATATCTGGCGGAAGACTGGAAGATAAAGGAAGAAGTAAGAAAGTAGATGATTTATTATCAAAGGCTGAATTATTAGTAGAAAAAATTAGAGAAATGAAATTTGATGTAGAGCATTTTGGTATAGAAATAGAACGAGCAATTAGGTACTCTACTATGATATTATTTCCAGATGGAATAATTGGAAATTTAGTATTCAGAGCATTAGTTTTAGTTGCAAATATGGAAAGTTTTGGGGCATATGCTTCAGCTTTACCAAAAGTTTATATTGATACGTCAAGAGCAAGAACAGGATACGTGCTACCTATAATTCTTGCTAGTGCATTAGTAAAATAGATTAAAAGAAATATATTAAAGATTAAGCTAGAAAATTATAAAGTGATTAAAAATGAGTACAGCTATTGAAAAAATATTATCCCATTCAATAGGAAAAAATGTATCTGCTGGAGATTTTGTAGAAGTAAATATTGATTTTGCATATTTTCATGATGGAACTGGACCTTTAATTATTGATGTTCTAAAAGAAATGGAAGTTAATAATATCTTTGATAAAAATAAAGTTGCAGTAATATTTGATCATTCAGCTCCACCTTATAATGATCAATCAGCAACACTTCAATCTAAAGTTAGAAAATTTGTAATTGAGCAAAATATAGAAAAATTCCATGATATTGGAGAAGGAATTTGTCATCAAGTGGTTCCTGAAAAAGGCTATATTGCTCCTGGAATGATTGTTGCAGGTGCAGATTCTCATACATGTACATTAGGAGCTTTTGGGGCCATGGCCATAGGAATGGGGGCAACAGATATGGCATATATATTAGCTACTGGAAAAACATGGCTTAAAGTACCAGAAACCATTGGTGTAGAATGTAATGGAAAATTAAAAGAGGGAGTTACATCAAAAGATCTAATTCTAGAAATAGCTAAGATGATTGGAACTGATGGTGCAAATTATAAAGTATTGGAATTTTTTGGAGATACAATTAAAAATATGTCAATATCCTCAAGAATGACTATGACAAATATGGCAATAGAGATGGGGGCAAAAACTGCTTTTATAGAGCCAGATGAAAAAACAATTGAATTTCTTGGAAGAAATGGAAAAAAATTTAAAAGTGATAGATTTTCAGAGATAATATCAATTGATTCATCATTAATAGATCCTAAAATTGCATGTCCAGATAATATCTCAAATGTAAAATCAGTATCAGAAGTAGAAGGAATAGAAGTAGATCAAGTATTTATTGGTTCATGTACTAATGGTAGGTATGAAGATATATATGAAGCTGCAAGAATATTAAAAGGTAAGAAGGCTCGTGTTAAACTTATAGTTATACCTGCTTCAAAATCTATTTTAATGAGAATAATAAAAGATGGAATAATAAGCATATTATTAGAAGCAGGAGCAGTAATTGGAGTGCCTGGTTGTGGACCATGTTTAGGTGTTCATATGGGCGTTCTTGGAGAAAATGAAATATGTATTTCTACATCAAATAGAAATTTCATAGGAAGAATGGGAGCAAAAACTTCAAAAGTTTATTTGGCATCACCTTTAACAGCTGCAGCCTCAGCTATAGAGGGAAAAATAACTGATCCGAGGAAGTATATAAAATGATAATAAAGGGAAGAGTTTGGAAATTTGGAAATGATGTAAATACTGATGTGATAATTCCTGCAAAATATTTAAGATCTGTAGATAAATCTGTATGGCCAAAACACGTAATGGAAGGCCTTGATCCAACATTTAGCTCAAAGGTTAAGCCAGGAGATATTATTGTAGCTGGAAAGAATTTTGGATGTGGTTCAAGTAGAGAGCAAGCAGTTCTCGCCATAAAGTGGGCAGGTATTGCTGCAGTAGTAGCTGAATCTTTTGCTAGAATATTCTTTAGAAATGGAATTAATAATGGTCTTTTACTTATTGAATGTAAAGGAATATATAATAGTGTTGATGAAGGAGATATTATTGAAATAGACTTAGATAAAGGTATTGTGAAAACAAAAAAAGGTGATTTAAGCTTTAAGCCTTTACCCCCTATACTTCAAGAAATATTAAATTCAGGTGGATTAGTGGAATATTATAAGAAGAAGGTGAAAAGATACTGAATACCGCAGAAGTTGTGATAAATACATTAGAAAGATTAGGATTTAGGATAGCCTTTGGAATTCCTGGCATGTGGTCAATACCAATATATGAGGCGCTTGCTTCTTCAAAAATTAAGCATATATTAGTAAGACATGAGCAAAATGCTGTATTTGCTGCAGATGGTTATGCTAGAAGTTCGGGTAATATTGGTTTATGTTTTGGAAGTGCAGGTCAGGGAGCAATAAATATTGCATCAGGAATTGTAACTCCCTTTAGAGATCATTCTCCAGTTCTATCTATAACAAGTCATATACCTACATATGAACAAGGAAAGGGATGGATAGAAGATATTGATTTAAGAGCAGTATTCTCTCCAATAACAAAATTTTTTGCACAGATAGAGGATCCATTAAAAGCATATGAAATTTTGTGTAATGCTTATCTTTCATGTATAGAAGGATGTCCAGGTCCATCGCATATTGTTATACCCGGTGATATACAAAGAAAGGAATCTATAGATTTGAATTATATTCCAATTCCAAAAAAAATAATTCCAAAGGAAGAAGACGTAAAAATTGTAATTGAAAAAATTTTGAATGCAAAATTTCCATTAATATTAGCAGGCAGAGGATGTATTCTATCTAATTCTTCAGATTTATTATTAAGGTTTATAGAATCTACAGGAATTCCTGTTGTAACTTCTATGATGGGTAGGGGAATTATTCCTGAAGATCATCCACTCTGTCTTGGTCCTGTTGGTAGGAGAGGCTTTGAAAAAGCAAATAAAGCTCTTTCTCAATGTGATTTGCTTTTAGTATTAGGCTGTAGACTAACTAACATGACTATAAGTAATATTGATTTAAAATGTCAAATTATCCAAGTAGATATTGAAGAAAAGAATTTTTCTCCTATTGCTAATATAAAAGTAAAAAGTGATATTTCTTCATTTTTAGAAAGGCTTAATATCAATAAGAAATTTATGATAAATATAAAGAAAAGTTATGGTGAAGATACTATTGAATATGCAAAAGCAATAGCATCATTTTCTGATGCAATATTTACAATAGATATTGGTCAGCATACCATATGGATTTTAAATGCAATAATAGCAAAAAACCCAAGACAAATAATATTTTCAGGAAATATGTCATCGATGGGGTTTTCTATTCCTGCAGCTATTGGTGCAAAATTAGCTAATCCTAATGGAAGAGTTATTTCAATAGTAGGAGATGGTGGTTTTCAAATATCTTCTTCTGAGCTTGCAACAATAAAAGAAAATGATATTACTATAGTCATATGTCTTTTTAACAATAGATCTCTTGGACTAATAAGACAAATTCAAGAAATAGTTTATGGAAGAACATTTGGAGTAAACTATTCTGATAGTCCTGATTATTTAAAACTTGCAGAAGCATATGGAATTGATGCTATTAGAGTAAGTAGTCCAAAGGAATTAATAGAAGTAATAAATAAGGTAAAAGAGCCTACACTTATAGAAATTCCTATAAGTAAGGAAGAAAAAGTAAAGATTACAAAACCTAGGATTTTAGAATAGTGGGAAATATGGAACTAAAACCCTGGATTTCTCCTCATAATAAAATATTAGCTTTATATGATGAAAAGAATAATGTTATTGAGCTTATTGAAGATCATGCGAGAGGTACATGTATTGGTGGTGCTGCATGGTCTTCATATCATTATCCGAGAAATAGCCCATGTATTTTTTGGTCAAAAAGAGAAGGAAGTAGATTATTTTTTAAAATTAAACCCTCTGTAAGTAAGGAAATTTCCTTAGTTCCTAGTTATTATCCAGCATGTATTGAGTCTGTTATTGTTGAAAATAATAAAATAAAAGTAACCTATTCAGGATTGGCAGGAGCAGGAGTTGCTGCTATAGGTAGAACATATGCAGAAGGTATAGAGAATTTTGAAGTAGTAGAATATGGAGGAGGAAGAAAATTTGGTAAGGTAATAATAACATTACCAAAGAAAGAGAAAATAGTTATTGGTATTGATGATACTGATAAAAAAGATGAAGGTGCTACTTATTCTCTTGTAAATGAAATTGCATACAAGCTATCACTAGAAATGAAAGTAGACTATATTGAGCACTCCATAGTTCAATTATATCCAGAAAATCCATTTAAGACTCAAAATTGTGTTTCTGTGGCTGTTTCTTTTGCAGTTTTTCCACATCAAAAAAATGAGTTAATAGAAAGATTTAGAAAAAAACTTGAAGAATATACCTTATCTGAGGAAACAGGTATGGCAGTATTTGGAGGAATTATTTTTGATGATATATTAATAGAATATGCTAAAAAAGCCAAATCTAAAATTATTACTATAGATGAAACATATGATGTTGCTTCAGAATGCAATGTAAGATTAATAAAAATAAAAAAAGGAGAAAGAGGTTTAATTGGCGCATTAGCAGCATTACCATACATTGATTATCCTGATGATGCTGTTAAATTAGGTGATAAATAATGTTTATTATAGTTGGTTCAGGTGCTGGTGGTGCTACCATTGCAAAAGAACTTGCATGTGTAGGTAAAGAAGTCTTAATAATTGAAAGAGGATCAGAAATACCTACTATAAATGCATCAAAATCTTATAATATAGTTCGATCAGGTATTGAAATTTGGCATAATATTTGTCTAGGTGGAACAACATTAGTATCTTTAGGAAATGCTGTTAGAGCAAATATTGATGAGCTTAATGATTTTTACTTAGAAGCAGAAAGAGAATTAAATGTAAAAAATGTTCCTTATCATCATATGGGTAATGCAACTAAAATGCTTTTAGAAGTCTCTAGTGATTGGAAAGTAATGCCAAAACATATTGATTTTAGTAAGTGTAAGTCTTGCGGAAAATGTCCATTTGGATGCCCCTGTAATGCTAAATGGGATTCTACACATTTCATAAGAGAAGCATTAATGAGAGGAGCAAAATTAATGCTCAATTCTCCTGTAGAAAAAGTAATAATTAGAAATAATAAAGCAATTGGTGTTAAATTATTAAATGGAAAAGAAATATTTGGTGATACTATAATATTGTCTGCAGGTAGCATCGAAACTCCTAGAATTCTTATTAGATCTGGTATAGATTATGTGGGAGATAATTTATTTGTTGACGCATTCATAACAATAGGGGGCATTATTAAAGATAAAAAACCTGGACTAAATAAAGAACTCAATATGGCTATATTCATAAAAAGGGAAGATTATCTTATTTCACCGCATTATTCAACTTTTTTATTACAAAATCTATTAAGTAGGGGAATTAAAGCAAATCCTGATGATATTATAGGATTAATGGTAAAGATAGCAGATGAGCCTATTGGTATAGTAAGTGAAGATAAAGTATTAAAGAATTTAACTAAAAGAGATTTAGAAAAATTGGAAAAGGGGAAAAAAGAAGCTGAAGAGCTATTATTACGTGTGGGAGTGGATTATGATAGTATCGTTTCTACACATATAAGAGGAGCTCATCCTGGTGGTACATGTAGTAAGATAACTAATGGATATGAGCCCATCTTAGAGTCTCTTTATTTATCTGATGCAAGTACAATAAAAGGTCCTTTTGGTTTACCACCAATTTTAACAATAATTTCAAAAGCAAAAAAGCTCTCTTCAATACTAACTAGTAGAGCTTAATATTATTTTGCTCATTTTTTCAATATCTTCTTCTTTAACTAATGGATGAACTGGAAGGGATAATACAGTTTTAGAGGCTAATTCACTATTAGGTAAATTTAAATCACCATAACCTATGGATTTATAATATGGAAGTTTATGAATAGGTGTTGGATAGTAGACTGTTGCTTGTATTCCTTCTTTCAATAATTTCTCTCTTACATAATCTCTTTCTTTTTCATTTCTCAATCTTATAGTAAATAAATACCAATTATGAATGGAATAATCTGGAATTTTTGGTAGTATTACATTAGAATCTTCAAGTAATTTCATTAATAATTTTGCATTTTTTGCTCTTTTCTCTAAAAAGCTAGGAAGCTTTCTTAATTGAACTAATCCAATAGCAGCATTTATTTCAGACATTCTAAAATTTCCACCCAATATAACAGAATCATATCCTTTTATCTGCCCATGAGTTCTTATCATTCTTATTTTTCTTCCAAGCTCATCATTATTTACTAATATAGCTCCTCCTTCTCCAGTTGTCATAACTTTACCAGGATAGAAACTTAAACAACCAATATCTCCTATAGTACCTGCCATTCTTCCTTTATATATTGCTCCTTGAGCTTGACAAGCATCTTCTATTATAAATAATCCATATTCGTTTGCAATTTCTCTTATTTCATCCATTTCAACAGGCAAACCATACAAATCTACAGGTATTACTGCTTTTGTTCTTTTAGTAATTGCATTTTTGAATGATTTTATATCAATATTATATGTTTCAATATCAATATCTACAAATATAGGTTTTGCTCCGACTAATATAACAGCATTAGCTGTTGCTACAAATGTAAATGATGGAACAATAACTTCATCCCCTGGCTTAATTCCTAATGCCATTAATGCAATTTGTAATGCAGCAGTTCCTGAATTTACAACTATTGCATCTTTTACTTTCATAAAATTTGCTAATTCTTTTTCAAATTCTCTTACGAAAGGTCCTCCTTCTATAGATGGATTTGTTAGAATTCCACTTTCTAGTACTTTAATAACCATTTCTTTCTCTTCATTACTTATAATCGGCTTATTAATTGGAATCATATGTATATACGAATAATAAAAGTTTAAAAAATATTTGTGGTGGGCCCGGAGGGATTTGAACCCTCGACCACTCGATTATCAGTCGAGTGCTCTAACCAGGCTGAGCTACGAGCCCACTCTAATTTTTTAATTCATTTTTTCATATATTTTTCTTTTTTTCTTATCAGATACATTAGTTTCCAGGTTCTATATTTAAGCATTTTAGAAATTATTTGTTTCTTACAACTGAAAGCCTCGTCATAAATGGCGGGAATAAAGAGAAAAGCTTGTAGGATCTCCTTGTTTCAATTGCTTTTGAAGATGTAATTGGAAACTGTGGTTGCCCCTAAGCACTTGGATGTGGGATTGGCAATCACTTAAACAAGTTGAGATTTGGAGGCTATGATCTCCTGAAGCCTCTCAAATAACAGATGTAAGCCTGAATAGATGAGGGGAATCTATGAGCCTCCTAAAGGGAACCTTTGCCCTTTAGGGTGGGAGGAGGTCAGAAATTTCCGCATATAATATATATTTCCTTCATATTTTATCTTTACAAGTTCACCACTACTTAAAAGATCTTCAACAACTTGCCAGCTTGCATTTGCCTTCTTTAAAAGCGTAGCAATAGCTTCTTCTCTCATTGGATGTACATTAGTTATACTTAATAGATCTTCCTTAATGTTTCCCGTAAACGCAAAGTTATTTTTCTCATATTCTATTAAAAATTCCACTTTATTACTTCCAAGCTTTTCAGAAAATATTTGAAAAGCTTTATTGAGAATATCTTCTTTAGCTGGTCTGACCCATTTTTCAGCAGGAGGTCTTATTGGTATGGCAATATAAGCTTTATCTAGTCGAGTTAGATCTTTGAGAAAGTTTGCAATTTCTTCTAGTTCATTTTCATAATTTATATCATTAATAAGCATGGTTTCGCTTACAATAATACCTTTAAAATTTTTTGTAAACTCTTTTATACCATCTAAAATTCGGTCTAATTTTAAGTCTTTATGTGGTCTATTTATATATCTCCATAAGCTAGAATTTATTGCATCAATTTTCAATGAGATAAAATTAGCAGTTAACAATTCTTCTCTAATTTCTTCATTCCAAAGTAAAGATGCATTTGTTATAACTGCTATAGGAAAACCAAATCCCTTCAAAAGTGATATTTCCTTGCCTAGATTTATATCTAATGTTGGTTCTCCATCAGGTACAAAAGTGATATAATCTATTTTTTCTCCTTTTAAAATTGCATTATTAATTCTCTTTTCTACTTGTGCAAAAATTTGCTCTGGCTTATAAAACTCTTGTCTATCGATAATCATATTGTTTGTTTTACCTAATTGACAATAAATACATGAATAAGAGCATGATTTTGGTGGAATATTGTTTACTCCTAAGCTTCTTCCTAAACGTCTTGAAGGAATAGGACCAAAAGCTAATTCAATACAATTCAATACATCACCCTAGAAGATTTATTTTTATCTAAAATTAAATAAAAAATTTCAGCATTTAAGGATTTATTTGAAAATAAGTGGACCGGCCGGGATTTGAACCCGGGCTCTCCGCCTTGCGAAGACGGCGTCTTGCCACTAGACTACCGGCCCTATATTATAAAAATAAGAAAGAGTTAATTAATGTTATTAAAAAATTGGGGTATTATGATAAAAAATTATAAAATTAAAAAGTTCATTATTTCACTAAGTACTTCCATGAAAGTACTATACCTATTATGGCTAATATTATAGCAAATACACTAAGATATATGAAATCTATGATTAGAGCTGAAATATCTAATGGCAATATTGTTAACTGTCTAATAGCATCTGTTAGATAAGTGAGCGGATTAGCACTTGCTATAGGTTGTAACCACTCTGGCATCATTGATATTGGGAAGAAAATATTACTTGAAAACATTAAAGGCATAATTATTAAGTTTACAATTTGCATTGGACGTTCCATTCTAGTAGCCCTAATGGAAACTGCAAGAAATATTGATGAAAGTCCTGTACTAAGTAAGAATATTGCAGCATAAATTCCTATTATATTAATTATTGTAAAGTTTGAGCTTAATTGTAATCCCAATATATATGCAAGTGCTAAAATTACTGATGCTTGAAACATTGCCCTAAGTGTTGAATTTAGAATTTTTGAAAATATTATTGTTGCTCTTGAGACTGGAGTACTTATTACTTTATCAAGAAAACCTAAACGTCTATCCCACACAATAGACATACCACTAAACATTGTTGCAGTTACAACTATCATAGAGACCATACCAATAGCCATATAGCTGAAGTAATCTGTAACTCCAAAAGTTCTTTGCATTATATTTATTCCCATATTAGCAAATAATTGTGAAAACCATGTGCCATTAAGAATTACTTGAGAAACCCCAGGAGGATATATAATAGCACTACCAGGAATTGGTATTTGTGGTGGCAAGTTTATATTACCTGCTGAGAAAAGTCCTTGGATATTCAAAGATTTTCCAAGAAGCCCCATCCATATAAGTGGCTGAAGTATAAACATTATTAGCATAATAGGATCATTAAGCCATTTTTTCAGTTCTCGATAAGTCAGAGCCCATAATCCTCTAATAAAACTTGGATGACATTCATTTGTTTTTGGACTCATCTTCCTCTGGCCCTCCTCAATATTATTCTTTGTGTAATAATGGATTCTTTTGATTCTTCTGTATCACGAATAGCCCTGCCTGTATACTCTAAATAAACTTCATTTAATGTTGGTTCTGAAACTGAGAGCCTTAATATTGTATAACCTTTTTGTCTTAAAGCCTCAATAATAATTGGAGCAGTAACTTCGCCAGATTCTGCTTTGATTCTGTATGTATTATTTTCTTTTTTGACTTCTTTGACTTTTTCAATACTACTAATTATATCAGTTACATCTGCATTTTCTTTTATTGTTATAGTAATTATATCGCCTCCTAAGCTATCTTTTAGTTCGTTAGGAGAACCGTTTGCAATTATTTTTCCATGATCTATAATAGCTATACGATTACATAAGGCATCAGCTTCCTCTAAATAATGTGTTGTCATAAAAATTGTCATATCATATTCTTCTTTTAAATGTCGAATATAGTCCCATATAGCAGCTCTTGTTTGTACATCTAAACCTAGAGTGGGTTCATCTAAGAATAATATCTTAGGTCTATTAATTAATCCACATGCAAGTTCAAGTCTACGACGCATTCCACCAGAATATGTTTCAACACGTTTATCTTTAAATTCTATTAAATTTACAAGTTCTAATAGTTCTAAAGCACGTTTTCTAGCTATATCACGAGGTACGCCATATAAATCTGCACAAAGCATTATATTTTCATAACCAGTTAAGTCTTCATCTGCAGTATATTCTTGAGGTACTACACCTATAACTTTTCTAACTTCATTAGCTTGTTTTACAATATCAAAACCTAGTATTGAGGCAGTACCTTCTGTTGGTTTAAGTACTGTTGTAAGCATATTTATAGTTGTGGTTTTACCTGCACCATTTGGCCCAAGAAAACCAAAGATCTCTCCTTCATATACACTAAAATTTATATGATCAACAGCTATTATATTTTTATTAAAAACTTTTGTTAAATTTTCAGCTCTAATTACTTCTTCCATTTTTTTCACCTCTTAACTTTTTTTCTATTTCTTCGATTTTCTGAGCAGTTTCATCTAAAATCCTTGAAATTTCTTTTATGACTTCTTCTGAGGGTTGCTCTCCAAGAGTTAAACTTAAGCTAATTAATGCTTTAAATACACGTCTAAAAGATTGCCTGATTTCAGTAGCTTTCTCTAGTGGAATGCGAATCCATAAACTAGCAATAAAAGGAAAAGCAAAAAACTTTTTATCTATATGAAATTGATCACATAGCTTACGCTGTTCTTCAAGAAGTATTTTGCCCTTTTCTGTAAGCATATATCGCTTTATTCCACTTTCTTCTGTTGGTACTTCTCGAATATAGCCATTATCCTGAAGCCAAGCCAATAATGGATAAACAGAGCCCGGACTAGGTTTCCAACAACCATTAGTACGTTTTTCAATTTCATTTATTATCTCTGAGCCTGAAAGAGGACTTTTGTTTAAGAGTTCTAAAACTTGATAACGTAGAAAACCTTTTGGTACAGTAGCTATATGTCTTGACCAATGTCGAAAGGGAGGTAATAGACATTTTTCATTATTATCAAACATAATATCACCATTGATATCAAATTTGATAAAACATCTGATATATAAACTTTTTTGAAATATGACTTAAAATATGACATTAACTCATAAAATCAAGAGCAAAATATGATTAAGCGGGCCCGGCGGGATTTGAACCCGCGACCACCGACTTAGAAGGCCGGTGCGCTATCCATGCTGCGCCACGGGCCCTATTTCATTAATCTATTGACTTACTAAAATTTTTTATTATTAAATCAATTGAATAATAAATCTATAAATATCTGTTAGTTTTCATTATATTATAGCGCGGGGGTCCCCAAGTCAGGACAAAGGGGCAGGATATTTAATATGCCAGACTTAAGATCCCTGACTTGGGATAGGGTATCCTGTGGCGTAGGCCTTCGTGGGTTCAAATCCCACCCCCCGCACTAATTATACTTAGTTATTTCAATAAGTCATACAAAAAATAGAAAATTAAAGAATTTATCAATCATCTATATATCAAATAGATTCAAACCAGTGATAGGATCATATTTTCTACTAAGTGTTGGAGATAATTCTTTTAAGTAAACTTCACAAGCAAATATTTTTGATCCTTCAGTTAAATGACCTGCATAGCATTTTCCTTCTCTATCAGAAACAACTAAATGAGCATGAACTATTATATCGTTATTTAATATGGCAATATTTCCAATACCTGATACGATTTCCACAGGAAAATCAAATGTAATATTTACATATCTTTTTTCATTTTGAATATAATAAAATAATGATGCTTTTTTTAAAGCTCCTAATAATGTGAAAACACCTGTATTAATGTTAAGCTTTTTTGCTAATTCCTTTAATGAAAGCAATAAATCTGCATCATATGGAAGTTTGCAAATGAACTCTCTCAGTCCTTTTACTTCTTTGTAACTCATAATTTTTCATTATCCAAATATAGTTAAATATTTTTCTAAATTAAATAATATTAATGATAAATGAAAAAAGAATAGTTGTATTAAGACTTGGACATAGACCTGAAAGAGATAAAAGAATAACAACTCATGTTTGTTTAGTAGCACGTGCTTTTGGTGCAGAAGGAGTTTATATTTCAGGAATAAAAGATAAATCAATAGAGCAAAAAATAGAAAATGTTTTAAAAAATTGGGGAGGAAAATTCTGGATTGAATTTATTGATAATCCTTTGGACTTATTAAGAAATTGGAAGAAGAAAGGAGGAATAGTAGTTCATTTAACTATGTATGGCATACCTATAAGTAAAGCAATAGATAAAATCCCAAAAGATAAAGAAATTTTAGTAATAGTCGGAAGTGAGAAAGTTCCAAAAGAATACTATTATGAGTCTGATTATAATATTGCAATTGGAAATCAACCACATTCAGAAGTTTCAGCATTAGCAATATTTTTAGATAGAATAACTAATGGCATATGGGAACATTTAAAATTTCCAAATGCTAAATTAATAATAGTGCCATCAGAAAGAGGGAAAAAAGTATTAAAGAAAAGTGAAAAATAATGTCAAGTAATTCCATAGTAGACATAGTAAAAGAATTAATTGGAGAAGAAGCAGCGAAAATTATAAGTATATTACTTGAAAAAGAAGAGACTTCAGATGATGAATTAATTCAAAGAACTGGTATGAAAATAAATAATCTAAGGAAGATACTATATCAACTGTTTGATAATAATTTCATATCATATAGAAGAGAGAAGGATAAAGAAATTGGATGGTATAAGTATTATTGGAGGATAAATCCAACTGCTATTAATATACTTGTAAATTCGATAAGAAAAAAAGTTTTATCAAAATTAAAAGATCGTCTTGAATATGAAATGAATAATATATTTTTTGCATGCCCGGAACATCAGAAAAATAGATATACTTTTGAAGAGGCGATGGAATTGAATTTTCAGTGTCCATATTGCGGGAAAAAACTTGATAATATTAAAAATGATGAGATAATAACAATATTAAAAATTAAAATTTCAGAAATAGAAAAGAAATTAAAAACGTAAAATCTTTAAATAAGGAAAAAAAATATTATTTTTTTGGGCCGATGGTCTAGCCTGGTAGGATACCGCCCTTACACGGCGGGGGTCGCCGGTTCAAGTCCGGCTCGGCCCACTATTTTTTCTTCTTTCCTTCCTTTAATATAGCTACATCTCCTAACGTTAAGTTCATATTAGGAATGTCCAATTCAGTAACTTTTTCAATTTTTGTTCTTAAAGAAATTTTCAGTAATTTTTCTATCTTTATTAATAAATCATATGGTGGATAGATCTCACCATTTTCTATTCTTCTAATAACAGATTCTTTTTCTCCTAATTTTTTTGCAAATTCTTCTCTTGAAATATTTAATGCTTCTCTTCTTTTTCTTATAACTTCTCCAAAATTTTCTATTAATTCTTCTTCAATTTCTTTTTTTGGACTAGTAGACATTGGTTTTGATGTTGGTTTTTTTACTTTCTTTTCAATAACAATTATTCCAAATCTTGAACAATCCTTACATACATTTAATATAGAATTATCAATTTCAATCTTTATTGGATTAGTAATTTTTCTTCCACATATTTCGCAATTCATAAAAAGCCCTATTTATTAATTAATTCTTAGTAATAAATAAATATTGGGATAGTTATGAGTTCGGAGGATAATACATTTCTGAAGAAATTAGAGCAAAAATTATTAGATTTAGAAGCTGAAAGAAAGGATTGGTATTATGAAAGAGAAAAATTATTACGTGAAATTCAATTTTTAAGAGAGGAGATTGAAAGATTAACGGCTCCTCCATATATAGAAGGATATATTAGTGACATACTAGAAGATGGGAGGGTAATTGTGAAGAGTTCTACAGGGCCATCACTTATAGTTAATGTTTCAAGAAATTTAGATATTAGTAAATTATCAGTAGGAAAGAGGGTTGCATTAAGTCAAAGAAATTTTGCAGTTGTAGAAATTTTACCGGATCAATTAGATACATATATAAAAGCTATGGAAGTAATAGAGGCCCCTAATGTAAGTTATAATGACATAGGAGGATTAGATGAACAAATTAAAGAAATAAGAGAACTTATAGAAATACCATTGCTTAAACCAAAGTTATTTGAAAAAGTAGGAATTGATCCACCAAAAGGAGTATTATTATATGGTCCACCTGGCTGTGGTAAAACATTATTAGCAAAAGCAGTAGCAAGTCAAACAAAAGCAACTTTCATAAAAGTTGTTGCTTCTGAATTAGTTCAAAAATATATTGGAGAGGGTGCTAGACTTGTTAGAGAATTATTTCAATTTGCAAGAATGAAAGCACCATCGATTGTTTTTATAGATGAAATAGATGCTATAGGAGGAAAAAGAATAGATATTAACACAAGTGGTGAAAGAGAAGTTCATAGGACTTTATTACAATTATTAAGCGAACTTGATGGATTTAATCCTAGAGGAGATGTAAAAATCATAGGCGCAACAAATAGAATAGACTTATTAGATCCTGCATTATTAAGACCTGGAAGATTTGATA
>QNVI01000063.1 GCA_004348015.1 Thermoproteota archaeon
TATGCTATAGCTAGAGAAGATTTAACAAACTTAATAGAAAGCCTTAAAAAGCTTCCTAAAGAGTATAGAGTAGGGCTAATCATTTTAAGTTATAGAAGATTGAAACATTGGATTGATTGGCAATGTGAGAAAAATGGTGTGCCTATAATAGTTATTGATCCTAAAGGTACATCAATAACATGTCCAATATGTAACTCAAAACTAGTGAAAAACGGCTATAGAAAAATGATATGTCTTAAATGCAGATTTGAAGCTGATAGAGATATAGTAGCTGTTCAAAATATTGAGAGAAAAGCAAAGATGTGGGGAGCTCTGATCCCCCTGAATGCCTCTCAGATGACAGATGTAAATCCGAATAGATGAGGGGAACCGAACCGCCCAAAAGGAACCTTTGCCCTTTAGGGCGAGAGGAGGTCAGTCTATTATATTTGTTCTAGATGTTTCAATTTTTTCTTATGCTTATTCCATAATTCTTCTATGATACAATATTTAATTTATCTATGATATTCTTCATAGCATTATTATGGATGTAGTTCTTAAATATCTTATAAAGAATCTTTTGTAGAAATCCATAAGTAGCCTTTTCTAATTACATAACCTTCCTCTTCTAAGTACAATAAATAGGATATTACTTGTCTTATTGGAATAAGAGCTCTTATTGGGCTCTCATAAATTTTATCACCATAAATTCTTATTACAATATCTTTCAGTCTCATTCCATTCTTTGTAATTTTTATTATTTCTTCAAGTCTATCAATAAAATGATTCTCAAGTTTTTCTATATCCTTTCTAGTTAATGGTATTTTTTTATGTGAGGGATAGATGTTATTAAAACATTTTAATTTTTGTAAAGAATCTAACTCTCTTCTAAAGTTCTCAATAGCTGTACTTCCTTCTATTGCTGCATCTCCACAAAATATTGTATCGTCTATGGAATATCCTACACTTCCTGGCGTATGACCTGGTAAATGTATTGAGGTTATGGTATTTCTTCCAATGTTCAGTTTTAAATTTTCATATATTCTATAGCTTTCTGGTAATTCTATCATATTTATGACATTTATTAGCTTATTTTTTATTTCATTTAGCTCTTCCCTACTGTAACCTCCTTCAATTATCAATTCATAATTTTCATCAAACCATTTTATTGCATTTCTATAATCTTCTAATTTGTCTTTATCTAACTTATGTATGAGTATTTCAGCTCCAAATTCTTTTTGTAAGTAATTTGCCAATCCAAAATGATCTATATGGCCATGTGTTAATAGTATATAGTCTATTGTTGAAATATTTAATTCTTTTAATTTATTTTTTATAAAAGTTCTATTTTCTTTACTGTCTAGTCCAGTATCTATTAATACAGTATTTTCATCTTTTAATAAATATACATGAGTTGCCTTTCCTTTTCCTAAATACTCTGGAAAAGGAATTGTAATGGTAGCAAACATAATAGTAAATATTATTAACACATTTATATTATTTCATATTTAATGATAGATGTACATACTCATCTTACTGATCCTTGTTTTAGTGATATTGATGAAATAGTAAGAAAAGCAAAAAATGTAGGAGTAGAATATATAATAACTTCTATTACTGATCCATTAGAAATTAAGCGAGCCAAGGAAATAATTTCTCTTTATCCTAATTATATTTATTTGACTATAGGATTTGATCCTACACTACTCTCAGAAGAAAAATTTTCTCAATTTGAAAAACTAGCAAAAGAAGAAAATATCATTGGGATAGGAGAAGTAGGACTTGATTTCTATTACATAAGAGATTATTCACAAAGAGAATTACAAGAGAAATTCTTTAGACGTAGTATACATTTAGCTTTAGAAAGAGAACTTCCAATTGTTATTCATTCAAGAAGTGCTGGACGTAAGGCTTTAGAGATATTATATTCTGAAGATGCTAAAAAAGTAATAATGCATGCTTTTGATGGTAAATCAAGTGATGCTAAAAAAGCAGTAGAAAGAGGATTTTATTTTTCTATTCCAACATCAGTAGTTTATTCTCAACAAAAACAAAAACTTGTTAAAAATTTACCTATTGAATTTTTATTATTAGAAACAGATTCTCCTGTTTTATCTCCAATAAGAGGTTTAAGAAATGAACCTGCTAATCTAATATATTCCTTAAAAAAGATTTCAGAAATAAAAAGAATTCCTGAAAAAGAAGTAGATAGAATTACTACAGAAAATACTAAGAAAATATTTATTTTTTAAATGTTTACATCAATTTTATTTAAATAATAGTAAATTTTTTAAATATATTTGTATAAAATAGTAATTAGTGGAGCCTATGAAGAGTACTACATTATTATCAATAATAATACTAGCTATTATTGTAATTGGTATAGGTGCATATGCATATACTTCAATAATTGCTCCTCCAAAAAAATTCAAAGTAGCTGCAATATATGTAACACCACTTGAAGAACCTTGGAATAAAGTATTACATAATGCTCTATTAAAAGCTAAAGCAGAACTTGATATAGAATATGCTTATTCAGAAAGAGTATCAGAAGCAGATGTAGANCGTGTTATTCGTGAATATATAACAGCAGGTTATAATCTAATAATACCACATAGCTGGGGCTTTTGGGAGGTAACAGATAGAATNGCTCCTCAATTCCCAAATGTATATTTTGCTCAAGGTTCTGGGCTCTGTAAAAACTTTGGTAAAAACTTAGCTTTATATGATTATTATATACAAGAAGCTGCATTTGTTGCTGGAGCTGTTGCAGCAAAAATAACAAAAACAGGTAAAATAGGAATTGTAACAGCTTTTCCTGGTGTAGGCGATGTAAATAATCTATTAAATGGCTTTATAGCCGGTGCAAAATATGTTAATCCAAATATAAATGTGACAATATCATACATTAACTCATGGTATGATCCTGCAAAGGCAAAATTAGCTGCAAGTGCATTAATTGCCTCAGGCGTAGATGTAATATATAGCGAAAGATATGGAGTTTTTGAAGCATGTAAAGATCCAGTAACAGGAAAAATTTTAGCATATGCATTTGGAAATATTGAAGATCAGAATTCATTAGCTCCTGATGTAGTAGTTGGTAGTGTAGTTTGGGACTTATATCCTATGATAAAAACATTAATTGAAGGCGCTAAAACTGGAAAATATCCTGCAGGAGTATATAATGCAACTATGAAGGCAGGAGATGCTAAGTTTGTATGGAATCCCACACTTGCACAAAAATTCCCAGAAGTAAAAAGCTTTGCTGATGATTTGGTAAATAAAATAATTAATGGAGAAATAAAGTGGGTTGTTGATGGAAAATTAGTTCCTCTCTCAGTACCTAATTTTGCAAATCCAGAGGTATCCTAATGTCCTCTCAAATCCCTTCCTTTTTTTCTAATGATATTGTTTTACATGTAGAAGGTATAAGAAAAGTATATCCTAATGGTGTAATTGCTAATGATAATGTCACTTTATCTGTATTTAAAGGAGAGATTCATGCAATACTAGGTGAAAATGGTGCAGGTAAAACTACTTTAGTTAATATAATTGCTGGATGTATTAAACCTGATGCTGGAGAAATTTATGTAAATGGAAAAAAAGTAAATATTGATAATCCACGTACAGCTACTAAACTCGGAATTGGTGTTGTTCATCAACATTTTATTTTAATTCCTGCACTTACTGTTATAGAGAATATTGCTCTTTCCTTAGATTCTGGATTTAAATTGGATCTAAATAAAGTAAGAGAAAAAATATTACAAATTTCAAGTTTGTTAAATTTAAAAATAGATCTTAATGCAAGAATAGAAGAATTACCTGTTGGATTAAGACAAAGAGTAGAAATTTTAAGAGTACTTTGTCAGAATGCCAATATACTAATACTTGATGAGCCAACTTCTGTACTTACACCTATAGAAGTTGAAGAATTCTTTAGGATTTTAAGAAATCTTAAAGAAAAAGGTTGTTCTATAATATTAATAACACATAAAGTTAAAGAAGCATTATCTATAAGTGATAGAATTACTATAATGCGAAAAGGAAAAGTAATTAAAACATTAACTCCAAAGGAAACTAATGAAGAAGAATTAACATTATTGATAATTGGAGAAAAACAAAATTCTGAATTTATTAGTTTAACTGAAGGAAATAATAAAAATAAAGAAATTCTTCTTTTAGTTAATAATTTAAATGTAAAAGGAGATAGAGGTGAACTCTCAGTAAAGAATGTAAGTTTTTCTTTATATTCAGGCGAAATATTAGGAATTGCTGGTGTAGCAGGAAATGGTCAAAAGGAGCTTATAGAAGCCTTAACTGGATTAAGAAAGCCTGAATCTGGGACAATAATTATCAGAGGTGAAAATGTAATAAATAAGAAACCAAAATCCCTCATAAAAAAAGGTATGGCCTATATTCCTGAAGATAGAATTGGAAGGGGGGTAATTTTGACTATGAGCATAGCAGAAAATGCTATATTGAAAATATTTGAAGAAAATCCATTTAGTAATAAAACAATAATGAATAGAAATAGTATTACAGATTATACTCAAAAATTAATGAAGAAATTTGGAATTATTGCTCCAAATCCAAATATTGAAGTAAGAGCTTTATCTGGTGGTAATATACAAAGACTAATCATAGCTAGAGAACTTTCATATAATGCCAAAATATTAATTGCAGAAAATCCAACAGCTGGTCTTGATGTAAGAGCAACAGATTTTACTCATAGAATGCTCTTAGATTTAAGATCAAAAGGAATGGGAATATTATTAGTATCTGCAGATTTAGATGAATTACTTAAATTAAGTGATAGAATTTTAGTAATGTATAATGGTAAAATTATGAAAGAATTTAATCGTAATGAATATGACATTTATAAAATAGCAAGACTTATGTTAGGTATTGAGGTCTAATTAAATGAGCTCATTAAAACTATTAGGATTGTATAGAGCATTATTTGCTATAATATTGACTTTTTTAATAACATCCATATTTTTTATTATGAGTAATACAAATCCTATATTAGCATATTATTACATATTTGTTGGAGCATTTGGAAATATTAATCTAATAATTGAAACTTTTGTTAGAGCAACTCCTATATTAATTATATCACTTGGTCTTGCAATATCCTTTAGATGTAAAGTATGGAATATAGGAGCTGAGGGTCAGCTTTATATGGGTGCAATGTTAGGAACTATTACTGCAATAGTATTAGGAGAATCTTATTTCACTTTTCCTATTGCTTTTATTATGTCATTAATAGGTGGTGCATTATGGGCATCTATTCCTGCATTTATGAAATCAAAATTAGGAATAAATGAAGTAATTACAACATTTTTAATGAATTTTATTTCTATAAATTTTATCCAATGGCTTTTAGCTTTTCCATTTAAAAGTCCAGAGACTTTATTTCCTGAATCAGATAGAATTCCAAATTCATCAATTCTTCCTATATTAATACCATATACAAGAATGCATTTAGGAATTATAATTGCATTCTTACTAATTCTTCCTTTAATTCATTTTATAATAACAAAAACTACTTTTGGATTTAAGCTAAAAGCTATAGGTGAAAATCCAGAAGCTGCAAGATATGCTGGAATTGATGTTGAAAAAATTCTATTCTTGGCTCTAGTAATAAGTGGAGCATTAGCTGGTATGGCAGGTTTTATTGAAGTTGCTGGAATTCAATTCAGAATGAGACCTACTATATCGCCAGGATATGGATATACTGGAATTGTTATTGCTCTTCTTGGTCAAAATAATCCTATAGGAATTGCCTTAGCATCGATATTTATTGCTGCTATAATTAATGGTTCTTCTACAATGTCTCGTATGTTAAATCAACCACAAGGTATTGTAGATTTTATTCAAGGTCTCTTAATAATATTTGTTCTTGCTTCTGATTATATATTAAAATATATGAGTAGAAGAGGATTGATAAAATTATGATAGAGCTTATTGTAAGTCTAATTGCTATAACTTTACAGACTTCCACACCTTTATTACTAGCTTCTATAGGTGAATGTATTGTAGAACGTGGAGGCATATTAAATTTAGGTATTGAAGGAGCTATGTTAATAGGTGCTTTTACAGGATTTATAGGTGCATACTTCACTAAAAATCTCTTAATAGGCTTATTATCATCAATAATTGGTGGAATCATTATCGTTTTAATTTTTGGATTTTTAGTAATAAAAATGAATTTAGATCAAGTTATATCTGCATTAGCAATAAACCTATTATCTTATGGTATATGTATTTATTTCTTCAGAATGATTTTTTCTCAAGGGAGTTTTCCTTATTTAAGTGAACTTTTTAGTCCAATTCCAATCCCATTTCTAAGCGAAATACCAATCATTGGGGCTATATTATTTAATCAAACAATATTTGTATATATAGCCTTGATCATAATCCCTATTCTCCATTATTTAATGTTTAAAACAAGATATGGACTAAGTCTAAGAGCTATAGGTGAAAATCCATCTATTGCTTATCGTCTTGGAATTAATGTATCTGAGATAAGATATATTGCATTAATTATTGAGGGCGCTCTTGTTGGAATGGCAGGAGGAGCGATTTGTCTTTCAATGTTCAATGTATTTGATACTAGAATAACTGCAGCTAAGGGATTTATAGCAGTATCTATAGTCATTCTTGGAAGATGGAATCCTATTGGAGTACTTGGAGGAGCTTTATTATTTGGATTTGCAGAAGCACTTTCATTATGGGTTGGAACATTAATTATTGGGCCAATATCTGCTTCTATTAGTCAACTCTTAAGTATATTACCATATTTAGTAACGATTATTGCTCTATTAATAGGAGGAAGAAAAGCTAAAGGTCCTGCTTCTCTTGGAGCTTCATTTTCAAGAGAATGAAAAACCAAAGTCTTCTAGCTCTTTTTTTATTTTTTCATAGATTATTAACCATTCCTTCTTTGGTTTTGCGCTTCCTAAATCATAAAGTTCTTGAAATGTTTTTCCTTTTGGTGCTTTTGTAATATCAAGCCAATCCTCATATAATGGTATCCATTTTCTCAGGAATTCATTTACATCTTCTCTTCTCATATTTGTAGAAACTAAGCCCATTTCCTTTAGGAACTTTGCCTCAAGACCAGTTGCATGATCCATAAGCTTACCACCACATGATCCACATCCCATTAAATGTAAGCCACTTACAGTAGCTACTACTCCACCTGCAGCAACCTCTCTTAATAAGATCTCTGTACCAGGTCCTGCAGCACAATAACAATCAAATACACTTAAAATTCTTGAGTTTCTTGATAATGATTGTCCAACAATACTTATTGTCCAAAGTCCTTTTCTATCTGTACCATTTAAGTTTCTCACATTTGTTAAGCTTAGATAATGATAATCTGCATTATAACAAATAATTCCTGCTAAATGCTCTGCTATAGATACTATAGCTGTTCCCTCAGGTCCTCCAGCATATCCACCAAGTATAGGAGTTAATAAATTTCCTATAAAACATCCATAGCTTATTAAATGCTCAACAAGTGATAAATGAGATAAACTAGTTTTCAATTCTACCATTTGTGCTACTATTAATCCATCTGTTCTTCTAATACCATTATTCTCATCTAAAGCACAAATTTTTGCCTCAGGGGTTACAACAGCAATATCATTTATATGCATTCCAGGTCTTCCTGCATCAGTAATTGCTTGTCTAGCCCATCTTGCTAACATTCTAGCAGCTCTAAATTCTTGTGGTGTTCCTTTTCTTATTTTAAATCCATCTATAGTAGCTAATGTTCCAGAACCAATAGAATCTATTATGGGCTCCTGAGCATAACTTCTTAAAGTTTTTACGTAAATATCTCCTTCACTACATAATGTTCCTGTAGGACCACTATGAATTATTGGAGGTTCTCTATCCTCTACCTTCCTAATCTTCATTATAACTGAATCTTTTCCTTGACCTATTGTAATTTTTTCAGGAAGATTTTTAAGTTCATCTTTTATTTCTTCTTCACTAAATTTTATTATCCTCTTAGTACTTTGACAATAAAATCCCAAATCAATAAATAGTCTTAATCCTGCCTCAAATAAGTCATCAGCTAATGAGCTATCAGTTGTTACTATTTCCTCAGGATTATATTTTATATCATATTCCTTTACAAGTTCTCTTACATAATTCATTAGTTTTATATCAAAATCCTTTTCTTCCATGTAAGGGCCTTCAAAAGCTCTCCTTGTGATTTCATCTATCTTATATCTCAATAATACCACCAATTATATCATTAATTTTCTTCTTCATAGATTTGTATAATGTTTCCCAATCATTTTTTGGTATGACCTTTTTCATATCATATAACTCAGGAAAAGGCTTACCAATATCTGGTTTTCCCATTTTATCTTTATATTCATTTAGTAATTTTAAGACAATTTCATTTGCCTCATTTCTTTTAAGTTTTACAGAAGCTAATGCTACTTCAGCCATAAATCTAGTTTCTAATCCTGAAGCATGTGGATATTTTCCGTTAGTTGCAGAAACACCTAATGGATGTGTTCCAGTTACTACATTGGTAATAGTATTTGCTGCAATTTCATAAAAAATCATTTCACTACCAGCACCAGCAGAAGTCCATACATCTCCCATGATAATAAATTTTGTATTTCTTGCCATTGCTTGTCCAACTATATTCAAATTCCACATGCATTCTGGAGCACTTGTACTCACATAACGAAAATGTATGGGATGACAAACATGATATTCAGATCTATATAGTAATCTTCCAAGTAAAAATGATGCTATAAAGGTAATAGCTACTCCTTCAGGCCCTCCAGCATATCCACCAATAATAGGATCAACCAATGTCACATTATATGCCCCATATTCTGTAAAATTAACTGCTTTAGCAAGCCTATCATAATCTGTTTTCAATTCATTGAGAAGAGCTACTAAGTGAGAATCTGAAGTTCTCATGTATCTTTCAGAAGCTATAGCCAAATCTCCAAGTGCAGATACACTACTCTCTCCAGCTATTAGGCCTATTCCTGGTCTACCAGCTCTTGCTGCAGCTTCTCTTAACATTGCTAATTCTCTTCTTGTTGCTTGTATTTCAAGTGGGGTATTTGTTCTTACTTTCCTTCCCTCTACAATAGCTAATCCACCATGATTTATCATATCAATTAAATGTTCCTTCATGTATGACATTGCCATAGGAACATACCATTCTTCAGGTATAGTCGCACCTGCTTGTCCACCACAAATTATTGGTCTTCTTTTATCTTCAATATCTCTAGCATAAAGAATTCTTGAATCTCTTCCTTGACCAACTATAATTTCACTAGGTGCAGATTTTATTCCTTCTTTTATTTCTTCTTCACTAAATTTTATTATCCTCTTAGTATTTATACAATATATACCTGCTTCTAAAGCAAGTTTTAATCCTGCTTCAAATAAGTCATCAGCTAATGAGCTATCAGTTGTTACTATTTCCTCAGGATTATATTTTATATCATATTCCTTTACAAGTTCTCTACATTTTTTAGCTATAACTTTTATATCAAAATCCTTTTCTTCCATATAAGGGCCTGTTTCAACTCTATCTAGAACTTCCCAAATTGTTATCATTTCTTCTTCACCTTTATTAATTCCTTTGCTACTCTAACAGCTTCTTCTCCATCTTCTCCATAACCATCTGCTCCTATTGACATAGCCCATTCTCTAGTAACAGGTCCTCCTCCAACCATTACAATGTACTTATCTCTTAACCCTCTCTCCTTAAGTAAATTAATAAGATCCTCCATATATGGCATAGAGGTAGAAAGTAATGTAGATGCTGCTATAATTTCTGCATTAACTTCTTCAGCTTTTTTTATAAATTCATCAACTGGCACATCTCTTCCAAGATCATAAACTTCAAATCCATTAGCTTTTAAGAGAAGTGCTACAATATTTTTTCCAATATCATGAATATCTCCTTGTATTGTTCCAATTACTATTTTCTTCTTTTCTTCTTTTACTTTTTTCTCCAATATCTTTGGCTCAAGAATAGAGAGTGCTGCTTTCATTGCCTCAGCTGCCATCATAACCTCTGGTAGATAAATAATAAGCTTATTGAAATCCTCACTTACTTTCTGCATTCCTTTCATTAAACCATTATTTATGACAATTAATGGATCTATGTTTGCCTCAATTGCTTTTTTTGCCATTTCCTTTGCCTTTTCTTCATCACCTCTTATAATAGCTTCAGCTAAACCATTCAATATTTCTTCACTCATTATTTTTCTACCTCAAATGAATTTTGTTCTAATGGATATAAATATTATTGAGAAAGATTTTAATAAAAAAATAAAAAATTGGCTTTATGGCCTTATTTCTTCATAGCCAATTTAATCTCTATTGTAGAGACGTTTCTTGGAGGGTCTCCAACAGTTTGTGTTCCTATGGTAATGTCCTTTATTTCAACTTCTCCACTTAGGAATCTTTTTGCTAGTATTTGAGCTACATCAACAGCTACAGAAATAGCTTTACCTCTTGCTTTTATTGTAATTTCTCCTAATTCACGAAGTTGCATTAATGCTACCATAGCATAGCTCATTACTGGTTTTTTACCCACCAAGATAACGCCTCTAGGTAGAGTTTGTTTTGTTTCTTTTTCAGCCATGTTTTCACCCTTTATAACATATTATAAAATATGCAATTAACATACTTTTAAATATTCCCACTAATTTGTTTCATAATTTTAATAAATTTTTTATATTTTTATGATAAAAATCATTTTATGAAAAAATCAGTAATATTTGGAATATGTGCTATCATAGTATTGTATTCATCAATAATAGTTTCCATTCTTGTTTCCCCATGGTTTGATATTACAAAAAATGCTTTAAGCGATCTAGGAAATTTAACTCATAATTCTTGTATAATCTTTAATTTTGGTTTATTATTGTCTGGATTATTAATCATACTATACTCAATAACAGTAGTAAGATTTCAAGCATTAAAGACTTCTTACTTTCTCATATTAGTGGGATTTTCTATGCAGTTAGTAGGTTTATTCTGTGAAAATTATGGTATTATTCACTTTTATGTATCCATCCTCTTATTTTTCTTATTGATTCCAGTCTCTATTACTTATTTTATTGAAAAAAGATGTTATATTGCATTACTGATCTTAATTGAAATACCTCTATGGATTTTACATTTTCAGGGTTTTTTATTTAAAGGAGCAGCAATTCCTGAGATCATATCATCAATATTAGTAATTCCATGGTTATTAAAAACAATTTTTGAATCATTTAATAGCACATAATTTACATACATGTTTTTTAAATATTCCAAATTTCCTTTTTTCAACTATGCAATTTTGACAAACAACTCTATTACAATCTGGACATATTATTTCATGAAGAGCACATATACTTGAACCACAGATCTGACATAATCTTACACATGAATTGCATAATGGTTTTCCGCATATAATACACTCGTTTTTAGTTTCTTCAATACAAAGGAGTCTTCCGCATGCTGAACATTGCCATGAATGTAATCGACATACATATT
Organism: Thermoproteota archaeon; assembly: GCA_004348015.1. GTDB lineage: Archaea > Thermoproteota > Methanomethylicia > Methanomethylicales > Methanomethylicaceae > WYZ-LMO11. The sequence goes on from QNVI01000063.1 coordinate 11,521, forward strand.
TTTTACATTCTGGACATTTGATCGAATCATCCTTACAAAATATTTTTCCACATATACTACATTCTACTTGTTCTAGTGTACATAATTTCTTCCCACATATACTACATTCTTTTAAATGTTCATTATAATGCATACTACAAAAAGTATTATTGCATACTTCACATTTCTTAATATGATCTTTACAATATACATTCTCTTTACATTCAATACATTTTAATATGCAATCACTACAAAGCTTTTTACCACATACTGAACACAAGTAAGACTTTTCTTCAATACAGTATAAACCTTCACAATTTTGACATTTCCAAGCATGCTCATTACATATACCTCTTTGACAAGTCTTACAAGTAAATAAGTGTTCTTGACAATAAATTTCCCCACATATGTAACATAATAAGGGTCTATTTAGAGAATCAATTAATGTACCACAATGAGAACAAATACCAAAATTCCCTTTTCCATTTAATCCATTCCATTCAAATCTTAGATCCTTGGTAACTCCATTAAAGTATACTCTATATATAGCTTCAAACATAGGTATCCATAATACATGCATAGCATCAATACTTACTTCTTCAGATTTTGGCTGAAATACTATTGTTTGTAATGGAGTATCAAATAAAGAATTAATTTCATTTTCTATATTCTTTATGTCTTCTTTTATTTTTTGTTCTAAAATTTCTTTTTCTTTCTTAATTTTTATTAATTCATTATTCAATTCAGATATTCTTTTTTCAAGTCTTAATTTTCTTATTCCTCTTGTTCTAATTTGATCTGATATTTTAAGTGTAGATCTTCCTTCTTTTTCAAGTCTATATTTTTCTTTATTTAATTCTTCTATTTCATTTTCTATATCCTTTATTAATTTATTTACACTTTCAATTTCATCCTTTATTGAATTCATGGAGACATTTAATTCTTTTATTTTTGAATCATATGAAGAAGTAATTTCTGAAATTTTATTTTTCTTTATATCATCTAATTTTTCTTTTATTCTCTTCTTAAAATCTTCAATTGACTCTCCAGGTTGAGAGTATTCTCCTAATTCCTTATGATAATAAATATTTTGTGTAAGTTTTGCTATTACAAAGGTTTTTAATGTCCCTTTCAAATTTTCAATCCCATAATTTTCTTGTAGTATAGGAGAGTATGGAACATGTTTCCCTTCTCTCATTGGACTATGCAATAAGCTCATATCGATAATATCATTTACAACTAAATTATATGCAGATTCAATTCTCCAATCCAATACTGATACTGAATAATCTGCTGGTATTAATCTTTTAATTCTATCTTGTAATGAGGTAATTTTTCTTACTGTATTTACAGAAGCTTCTGCAAAAAGAGCAGGCATATATTTTAAATTACTCTTTATTACTTCAACATGATCTAATGAAATATCTTCCTTAAGAATATTCAGTAAATAATTTTCATCAGTCTTAATTGGTAGGTATAATGAAGGTAGGGATAATGTAGGAGTAGTTTCTTGTACTGTAGATATCTTTGCTAATTTACTTTTAAGCTGACTTAATCTCTTCTTCATCGATTCTCTTTCTTTCGGAGAAACAAAATCTAATGGATTAAAACCAGGTGCACCATGTTTCGTCTCTCTTCTTCTTATTTTTACATAAAGTGGAATTCTCTCAATAATATCACCAGTTATTATGGCCTCACCTGGCTCAAGCCAACTTATTTCCTCACTCCACTCTTTTTCCAATCCTCCACTTTCAATTGCTATTCTTATATCATTTGGATCTGTAAGCTTATGTATTATCCATGTAGCTGAAAGACTTCTTACAGTCATGTCTAATAATTGAGGACGTTGAGTTAATACTATTAAATTGGCACCAAACTTCCTTCCTTCTTGTGCAAATCTTCTTACAATTTCTACTGTTTCCTTTACTATAGGATCCTTCATCTTACTTCTTCCTGCAAAAATATGTGCCTCATCCAGTACAAGATAAAATGGAGGGATTTGCATTATCATTATGGCTTCTAATAATCTTTTCAATAATTTCCCTACAATAGAGTATTGTTCATATGTAGGTAATCCCCTCAGATTTATTATTGTACATTGCATTTGGGAAACTATATCTTCTATCTTCATATTGTCTAATAGAGAAATATCTATGTCAGCACCAGGATTAAATGTTAGATTTGCAAATTCTATTATACTATTAGCATAAGATTTTGGTTCTATTTTGAATTCTTCTGATGGTGCTTCTGCTGGAATTTTTAGACTAGAATATTCACCATGGGCATCAATTATCACAATAGGTATTCCTTTTTTAATTAGCTCTTCAGCAATTACACCCATGGTATATGATTTACCTGCTCCTGGCTTTCCTACAATAAATACTCTTGTAAGCTTCTTTATTGGTAACCATACCATTATATCCTTAGATTTAAGTTTTCCAATATACAATCCTTCTTCCTCAGTTGTAACTAAACCTAAGCCCTTTCTTATAGTGTCAGGAGAAGCTAAATATACATCAGAACCAGGATTAAAAGGAATTTTTGGTGTTTGTCCAATAACTATACATTCTCCTAATAGCTTATTACCACATCTTTTAACATCTTTTATCATTAAGAGATATTTTTTTCCTTCATGTTCAACTTCAATATAATCATTCCTGCCTACATTTGCATTAGTTATTGAAATTGTAAAAGATTCTGTACTTGTTATTCCTTCTATTTTTCCTACACTCATGTTATTCCCTTCTAATTATGGATTTTTAGGTTTAAAAAACTACTATATTGCTAAAAAGTTTTAAAATAATTGATTTTTATACTTTTTTAGTAATAATTTTTATTTTATAAGTGCGAAATTCGTAAATTAAAATACGAAAATATTTATATTTAGGTTCGATATTTAAAGAATAAGGTGTTCTTATGAAAAAAGTACTAATACTTGATACAACATTAAGAGAAGGAGAACAAACACCAGGGGTATCTTTTAGTATTGAAGATAAGTTACAAATTGCAAGAAAACTTGATGAAATTGGTATTAATATGATAGAAGCAGGCCATCCTGTGGTATCAAAAGATGTTTTTGAAGCAGTAAAAAGAATAGCAGCAGAAAGACTTTCTGCAGAAATATTGGCTCATAGCAGAGCTTTAATATCCGATGTTGATGCTGCAATTAAATGTGATGTGGATAGAGTAGCAATTTTTCTAGGAGTTACAAAGGAAAAATTGAGATCTATGAATATAGATGAAAATAAGGCTATAGAGATGGCTGTTAATTCTATACAATATGCAAGAGATCATGGTCTTAAAGTAAGATTTACTGCTGAAGATGCAACAAGAGCAGATTATAATTTTGTTGTAAGAATATGTAAAGCCGCAATAGAAGCTGGAGCTGATAGAATTAGTATACCTGATACTGTTGGCTGTATGACTCCATTTAAAATTAAAGAATTATTTTCAAGACTTTCTTCTGAATTAAATGCAGAATTAGATGCTCATTGTCATAATGATCTTGGGATGGCAGTAGCAAATGCTTTAGCTGCACTAGAAGGTGGTGCTACTGCTGTACATACAACAGTTAATGGTCTTGGTGAAAGAGCAGGTATTACTCCACTTGAACCATTTGCAGTAGCTCTTAAGGTTATATATAATATTGATACTGTAAAACTAGACAAGTTACCAGAATTATCAACTATGATAGAAAAATTAAGTGGAATTCCTATATCGCCATTACAACCAATTGTAGGAGATAATGTTTTCTCTCATAAAGGAGGAGTTCATTCAGCAGCAGTAATTTTTGATCCAAGAACATATGAGGCTTTTCCACCTGAACTTGTTGGAAGACAAAGAGAAATTGTAATTAGTAAATATACAGGAAAAGTAGCAGTAAATGAAAAATTAAAGAGACTTGGTATTTCATTAACAGAAGAAGAACTTTCAAAATTATTACAAATGATTAAAGATAGACCTGATATTAGAAGTTATAGAGATGTAGATCTAATAGAGCTTGCTGAAAAAGTAACAGGAAGAAAATTAGAAATACAAATACCAAAGAAGATAGAAGCTATTGTACTTATAAAATGTGAATCAAACATATATACATCAGCAGTTGCTAGAAGGCTTCTTTGGATTAAAGGTATTGTAAAAGTATTTGAAATAAGTGGAGATTTTGATATAGAGATTTATATTAATGTAGACTCTATAACACAATTAAATGAAATCTTAGAAAGTATAAGAGCAATTAAAGGTGTAGTAAGTACAAATACAAAATTAATATTAAAAAAATTTGATAATTTAAATCAAAGCACTTTCTGAAGCTTTTTCACATTGACATTTTCTTTCTTTTGGTATTTTTGGTATTAATTCCATTAATAATTTCTTTACTTTTTCTACATTTTTGTTCAATGTATTTACAACCTCCTCAGCTGTAACAGGTTTTTCTGCCCAAACATCATAATCAGTTACAGTCGCAATTGTAGTATAGCATATGCCACACTCTCTAGCAAGAATAACTTCTGGTACTAATGTCATTCCTATTATATCTGCTCCCCAATTTCTAAAAAGTCTAGATTCTGCTCTTGTAGAAAATCTAGGGCCTTCTATACAAATATATGTAGCTGGATGATGATATCTTAATTCTAATTTCTTAATAATTTCTATGCATACTTTATTTAATTCTGGACAAAATGGATCTGCAAGTGAAAAATGTCCAACTACAGCACCATTATAAAATGAATAATCTCTTTTCTTTGTAAAATCTATAAATTGATCTGGAATTACAATATCTCCTGGCTTTATTTCTTCTCTTAAACTCCCAACTGCAGATGGAGCAATTATTCTTTTTACACCTAAATCCATCATTGCCCATATGTTTGCCTTATAATTTATTAAATGTGGTGGAATGGAGTGTCTTCTTCCATGACGTGGAAGAAATGCAACTTTTACTCCTTTAAATTCTCCTATGGTTATAACATCTGATGGGGCTCCGTATGGTGTATGTACTTTTATTTCCTTTCTATTTTCAAACATTTCAGGATCATAAAATCCACTTCCTCCAATTATACCAATTTCTGCACAATAAGACATATTCCTTCACCTTATGTATTTACCTTCTTCTCTTTTTAGAAATCCTTTTTCAGTTAAATAATTTAGTGCTTTTTCATAATACCATTTATCAAATTCAACACCATAATATTCAATAATTTTTTTTGATATTATATCTAAATCCCATGATCTTATTTCCTTTTCTTCTTCTATAATTTTTCTTATGAATCCTACTATATCTTCAAGACGAGTCCATGGATATTGATACCAAATCCATTCTTTAACTTCTTCAGCATAATAATCTGGTTTAACTTTACTAACTTTAGAAATCCATTGTAATGTTGCAACTTTAAGCTCCTTTGGTCTACAATATGTCCATATATGATCCTTAGCTATTATAATAGAATCTCCTGTATCTGCAATATCATCTACAATTAATGCTTTTTTAATAGATAGATCACATTGAAGAGGATGTTTTACTCCTGCTTCTTTTGCCATTTGAGCTGCTGAAGGCCAGTGGGTTATTTGAATAGATACAAGTTCTCCTACAACTAAAAGATCACATATAAGTCGTGCTGGTACATATCCTCCTCTTGATATAGCAATGATAATATCTGGCATCCATTTTGACTCTAAAATTATTTCACTTAATTTCTTACACCAATTTTCAACTTCTTCCCATGTTACTTTTTTTGTATTAACTTTAGGCAAGATTTTCACCAATTCTAAATAGATGAGTAGTATATATGAAATTTTTGAGATTTTTATAAATTTATTTTATGTACAAAATTGTACACAAAAGATTTAAATTATACTTAATTAACTATTTTTATTCAGTGATGTATGTTATGGACCTAATAATACTAAGTGGATACATAATTAGTATAATTGCATTGATACTAGGAGTACTATATGGTATCTATAAATACATTAAAAGCAAAAATGGTGAATAGCATGATAGATACTATTATAATAATAGCCATAATTGCTATTGTTGTTGTAGTAGGCATTAAGGGCTATAAGATAAAAGAAACACTTGATGGTTTCTTCTTAGCAGAAAAAGGCCTTGGACCATGGGTTTTAGCTTTTTCTATTATGGCAACATACTTTAGTGCAGCATCTTTCTTAGGAGGTGGTGGTGCTACATACTTATACAATTTAGGATTTGGCTCTTGGCTTACAGCATGGCATATTATTGGTGTTGTATTGATGTGGATTCTTGTAGGAGAAAGACTATTCAAATTTGCTCGTAATACTGGTATAATAAGCATATCTGAGTTTATTGAAAAAAGATATGAAAGTAAAGGAGCAAGAATTATTTCAGCAATTGTAATAATATTCTTATTTACATTATATCTAACAAGTGTTTATAAAGGCGGTGCTATTATTCTTGCTACAATTTTAAATACAAGTTTTGAAATTGGACTATTGCTACTTGCAATTCCTGTTTTGATATATATTACAATAGGTGGTCTTAGAGCTGCTGCAATTACAAATCTTATTCTTGGCTTCTTAATGATATTTGCAGCATTTCTTACTTTTGGATTAATTATGTATGCTATTGGAGGACCGATAAATGGTTTAAATACATTAAGTCAAATGAAAATTGCAAATTCAATTCCTGGATCACTTTGGTTAAAATTTGATGGAATGGGTCCACCTCCAGCTATGAGTGTAGGCACGGTTCCATTACTTATAATGAGCATTACCTTTTCCATTAGTGTACCACAAATAGCTCTTCCGAATCTTCTAATGCAATTTTATGCTGCAAAAAATGAAAAAGTAATAATTAAAGGAAGGATAATAGGACCAATACTAGTAGCATTATATGCTGCTCCTATGTTTTCTTTAGGTGCTTTTTGTCATTTGATATTAGATGATAAAATAGGTAGTACTGGAGTAATGACATTGTTAAAAGATAGTGATTGGGTAATTCCAAAGACCATAGAAATGATAGCACCTTCAGGAATTAAAGGTATTATACTTGCAGCACCTATAGCTGCTTCTATGTCTACATTATCTGTTACTTTATTAGTTTTATCAGCTGCTTTAACAAATGATATAATAAAGCCTATTAAACCAAATATTAATGAAAAAAAACTTATTTTAATTGCTAGAATTGCTTCTATTATATTTGCAATTATTTCACTATTACTAACATTAATAAGAACAGGAATAATAGTTGAAATTGTTGGTGCTGCATTTGGAACAATATTTGCTTGTTTCTTTGGTCCAATTACTATAGGATTATATTGGAAAAAAGCAACTAAAGAGGGAACAATTGCCTCAATGATATCTGGATTGATTATAGGTTTGCTATGGTTCCTATTTATATACAAATCTACATCAGTACCTCCTACTATTGCATGGATATACCCAGTAGTACCTGCTTTAGCAATTTCCATACCAATATTCTTCATAGTTAGCATAGCCACAAGAAAAAAGGTCTTAGAGGTGAAAAAATGAACTTTACTTCATTTCTTGATAATAATTCTATTCTTTTTTCTAATAAAAAAGCAATGATAAATCCAAAAAAAGGAGAATCAATAACATATTCTTTACTTTTAAAGAAAGTAAACTCATTAGCTTATGAATTAAAGAAAATTGGAATTGAAAAAGGAGATAGAATTCTTGTTATTACTGGTAGTAAACCTGAAACAATAATATCATATTTTGCTATATGGAGAATTGGTGCAATTTGCATACCAGTTAATCCAAATTATAAAAAAGAAGAATTATCAAAAATAATAGAAAATTCAGAACCTAAATTTGCTATTACTTGGGATGATTATGATCTTCCATTAAAAAGTATTTCAGTAAAGGATATTCCAGTAAGTGATGTTTATATTCCACCTGAAAATGTATCAATTGATGATATATGTCAAATACAATATACCTCAGGTACTACAGGAAATCCAAAAGGTGTAATGATATCTCATAGTAATTGGATGGCTTCTGTTGAAGCTGAAAGATGGGCATTAGACTTAAATGAAAATGATATATATCTTGGATTCTATCCTCATTTCCATTCAGGTGTAACTTGGGGTATTACTTCATTAAGATATGGAGCAACATTTATTGTAATGGAAAGATATAATCTAATGGATTACTTAAATTATGCAAAAGAATATAAAGCTACAATATTATCAGGAATGCCTCCTGTTTTTTATGATTTGTTAAATACTAATGCTGAAGATTATTTTGATAGTGTACGTTGCATAATTACAGGTGGAGCAACTCTATCCGAAGAAATTTGGAGAAAATTTTCAGAAAAATATCCAAAAATAAAAGTAGTAAATGCTTATGGACTTACAGAAACATTAGTTTTAGGCTCTGGAACTGTAGTTCCTTATAATTATCAATATTTATCAAAAGGATATAGAAGTGTTGGTATTCCTGTAGCATATACAAGAGTAAAAATTGTTGATTCTGAAAATCCTGATAAAGAACTTCAAAAAGGTGAAATTGGTGAAATTGCTATAAGTGGTCCAGGTGTTGCAAAAGGATATTGGAGAAATAAAGAAGAAACAGAAAAAACATTTAGAAATGGATGGCTTCTTACTGGAGATTTAGGTTATTTAGATGAAGATAATGTACTATACATAACTTCAAGAAAGAAAGATGTAATAATAATGTCTGGATGGAAAATATATCCATCAGAAGTAGAAGAAGTCTTAATGAAACATCCAAAAATTGCAGAAGTAGCAGTTTTTGCAATGTATGATGAAAAAAGAGGAGAAATACCTGCAGCTGCCATAGTTTTAAAGCCTAATACAAATGCAAATAGTGAAGAAATTATTGAATTCTGTAAGGATAAAATAGCAAGTTATAAGATTCCAAAACATATAATATTTCTAAAAGAACTTCCAAAAATGAACAATTGGAAAATACTTCGTAGAGTATTAAGAGAAAAATATGGTGGATTTCCATCATAATTATTTTTTAATTTTAAATGGAATTTCATTTAATAGCTTTATATAATTTTCAATATAATTATAATTGGTGATAAATTGGAGATAAAAGTTGGTACTTGTGGTTGGAGTTTAAAAAGAAGTGATTATTTTAATAATTTTTCTTGTATAGAAATTCAAGAGACTTTTTATAAAATACCAAAATTTGAAACCTTAAAAAATTGGAGAAATGAAAGTCCAAAGGATTTTGAATTTACTGTTAAAGCATGGCAAGCTATTACTCATCCACTTAATAGTCCTACTTGGAGAAAAGGAGAATTTCCAAAATTTGGAAAACCAGAAAATTTTGGTTTACTTAAACCAACTGATGAAAACATTAAAGCATGGAATGAAATAATTAAGACATGTGAAATACTCAATGCAAGGATTTTAATAATACAAACACCACCAAGTTTTACTCCATCTAATGATAATATAAATAATATTTATGAATTCTTTTCAAGTATTGATAGAAAAAATCTTACTATAGGATGGGAGCCAAGAGGGGAATGGAGTAATGAAATTATAGCTAAAATTTGTAAAGAATTATCATTAATTCATGTAGTTGATCCCTTTAGAAGATTACCTTCAATAGAAAGTGATATTACTTACTTTAGACTTCATGGAATAGGAGGAAAAGAAACTAATTATAGATATGTATATACTGATGAAGATTTACATAAGCTATATAACATTATAAAAGAATTAAAAAGTGAAAAAATTTATGTTATGTTTAATAATATAAAAATGGCTCAAGATGCTATGAGATTTATTAGACTCCTAAAACTTCAATAATTATTTTTCTTCCAATTCTTGGTCCATCTAATTCTAAGAAAAATATATCTTGCCATGTTCCTAGACATAATTTTCCATCTTTAATTGGAATTGTAACAGAAGGTCCTATAAATGTACTAGCAAGATGAGCATCTGCATTATCATCAATTCTATTATGAAGCCATCCTTTTTCAATAGGATAATCTTCATTTATTTTTCTTATTATATCTTCTAAAAGTCCTGATTCATTTTCATTTATTATTATAGCTGATGTGGCATGTGTAGAATATACCAAACATATTCCATTATTTATTTTACTTTCATTTACAAATTTTTGAATTTCTTCAGTAATATTTACAATTTCTCTTCTTCTTTTTGTATTTATTACAATTTCCTTAAACTTTATATTCATAATTTTCAAACCAATTTAAAGAATAAAAGCTTCTAGTTTATTAAATAACTTACCTTACATTCTCCTTCATGAATTTTTAGTAAAATACTTTTTTCCCATTCTTCTTTCATTTCAGGAAAGTCTTCTCTATAATGTGCTCCTCTACTTTCCTCTCTTAATAAAGCAGAAAAAGTAATCAATTCTGCACAATCTAACATCATAGGTACTAAAAGACCATCTATAGAATTTGAAGAAATGTTATATCCTCTTAATGAATTAAATGTTGCTAAGGCTTCTTCTAATCCTTTTTTATTTCTGATTATTCCAACATTATTCCACATTTTCTCTCTTATAATGGATTTTATCTCAGAAGGATCTTTTTCTCCTTTGGTATTGATTTTTTCAATTAGTTCTGAAGTTTTTTCTTTTAAAATCTTCTCATCAGCATAATCTGTAGTACTACTAAAGAGAGATGCAGAAGTTCCTGCTCTAAATCCAAATACAATACATGCTGTTAAGGCATTTCCTCCAATTCTATTAGCACCATGAACTCCTCCCATGGCTTCTCCTGCTACAAATAATCCATTTATATTTGTTTCACCATTAGGATTTGCTTTTAATCCTCCCATAAAGAAATGAGCATATGGTGATACTCCTATTTTTTTAGTTCTAATAGGAACTCCTTTTGATTCTAAATCATTTATAACTGATAATAATTGAGGATCATCAGATTTTATTGAAGTACAATCTAAATATAATTTTCCATTCTTCATCTCCTTTGCCATTAATATAGAAAGTGCATCTCTTGTTAATTTATATGGCTCATCAATTTTATTCTTCTTAAATATAGAATTTCCTTCTTCATTTACTATATTTGCACCAAATTTAAGTAAAGTAACATAATCAATAAAGAGTCTAGGTAATCCTTCTTGTAAAATCATTGTAGGATAGAATTGAACAAATTCCATATCAATAACTTCAGCACCGATTCTAAATCCTAGGCTTGTTCCATATCCAGATGAGCCTACAGGCATAAGTGTGTATGGATATAGTTCACCAGGTCCTCCTGTTGCTAATATAATTGATTTTGCTAATATTCCAAAAACTTCCATACTATCAGTTTTTACTCCTATAGCACCAATTACTTTATCTTCATCTTTTATTAATGAAGTAATAAGTGCTCTTTCTATGAATTTTACTCCTAGTTCTTCACATGATTTTCTTAGTTTCTTTTGTAATTCAATACATTTTCCCTTCATTCTATAACATCTTGGTTTTGAATGACCTGGCATAAACATTGGTCCTGATTCTATTTCAATTTCTTTTAATTTTTTAACATATTTTGGTATATCATTAACCATCGTTTTTACAAGTTTTTTATTATTTATTTTTTGACCTGCTTTTATAGTATCTATATAAAAGGAATTCAGATCATCAAAATCACAAGAAAATATTCCAGCAGCAACAGAAGTTGTATTAGCACCACCTACAAGTGTTTTTGTAACGATCATAGTATTTGAAAAATTTGAAGCTGAAGCTATAGCTGCAGTAAGACCTGCAAGTCCTCCTCCAATAACTAAAACATCTGTTTTATATAACATTCTATCCACCAAATGGAGGTATTCCAATTATAATCTCTGAATTATTTGGTATTTCTTTTTCTAAATCAGAAATTACTTCTCCATTAAGAGTTATTAGAATTTCCTGTTCAATAAAAGGCTTTAATCCTTCATATTTTTTTAATAAAAAAGTAATAAGATCTCTAATTTTAGTATTCTCTGGAATTTCAATTTCTTCTTCTTTTACTTGTGTTATATCTCTTATTAATGATAAATAAGAAATTTTCACTTTCATTTTTTCACTTTCAATTTTTCTAATACTTTTGGTAATGTTGTATATTCCATTTCTTCAGGACCTAATCTCTCTGGCATAAATGGTCCATGTCTTCTCATATAGTCTGCAATTTCTTGTGCTTTCATTCTTGTCATATCAAATGCAGGATCATCAAATAGATCTGAAGGTCCAATAAGTTTTGAATCTTTTATTTGAAAACCAAAAGCAATTATTCTTGGAGGACCATCAAATCTTGTACATCTTGCATATTTTTGTGGTACTGGCATTAAAGGACCATAGTGAGAACCTCTCATCCAACCAGCAACTAAATGTGGAAAACTAAATGGCTCAAGAACTTCTCCAACAGCAGGTAATCCATGTTGTGCTCTTACAATTGCTACAGGGTCATCCTTTCCTACATATCTGCCAGCAATAAGTGATAATCTTGTAACACTTACAACTGCTGCTACAAGATTATCTGCTTTTCTTAAAATTCTTTTTATTATATATCGACCAGTTGTTCCAATTAATGCAAGCAAATCATATGATTCTTCAGGTGTTTTTAATTCATATACATTATCTTCAATAACATCTAATATTTGGAATTTAAATCCTTCATGCATATTAGGATCTATTACAAGTCCTGCTGTAGAAAATGGATCTGCAAATATTTTATATAGTGGTAAATTAAAAGCACCAGGCTCAGTTTTATCTGCCATGAATACAATAACAGGCTCACTTGGTCTTTCTTCAAATTCTATTTCAGCATATCCAGGTCCCATTCCTTTTAAATTACCAGAAAAAGCCTCACTTAATAGATCTTGACCTGCAGCATATAATCCTAATTGCTTAGAAACCTCAGTTGCTTTTTTAAATGTCTCCCATGCTAATCTATGAATTTCTGGATTTTCTTCACCTTTCCTATGGGTCATTATAAGTTGTAAATCATCACCACAATTTGTTACTCTATAGTCATATATTAGTCCTGTTTCCTTTGCCTCACTTAATGATTTTTCTGCACAAGCTATTTGTTCAGGGTGAACAACATGATGTCCAACAAGAGAACCTACATCTGCTTTTATTACACTTAGTGTTGTCCTTACCAAAATTTCACCCAATAAATTAATTATTATTTAATATTTATTAAAATTACTATATCATTAAAGCACTAATTATAAAGATTATTAATACATACAATGCAGAAAAGAAAAATAAGATCTCTTTCTCATATAGAAAAATAATAAGAGCTGAAAAAGTCCTTAATAATGGTGTAATTATCAATAATAAAGTTCCTATCCATAATAAATTACTTCCAGTTAAATATCCAATAATCATTATAATGATAGAAACTATTACATTTATTCTCAATATCAATGAAACAATATTTTCTATTCTCATAAGATTACTACTCCTAATGCTTTTAATATGAATATTATACTAAATAATGATAAAATTAATCCAAGTATTCTTCTAAGATATAATGGTTTTCCATGTATTAAGAAATGTGTTCCAATCATTGCTCCAATTATTATTCCTAAAACTGTAGGAATAGCTAATTGAAAATCTATCATTTCTTTAATAAAATAAACAATTGCACTAGCTGAAGCAGTTAAACCAACCATAAAGTTACTTGTAGCTGCAGCTGCTTTTATTGGTATTTTCATTATTAAATTCATTATTGGTACTTTTATTATTCCTCCACCTATTCCTACAATACCTGATATCATTCCTGCAAATAAACTTGCAAATAATCCAAGTTTTATTCTTGAAACTGAATATTTTACTAAATTATTTCCATCATAATATTCTCCAGAAAGCTTAGATGGCTTTGTTATTACTTCATGAGAGATTGGATTTAATAATAATAGTATACCGGCATATAGTAATGTAATTCCCAATATTCCTTCAATTATACTAGTAGGAATTATTAAAGCAATAAAAGCACCAAGAATAGCTCCAGTACATGTTGCAGTTTCTAATACAATAGCTAATCTTATATTTGTCATTTTTTCATGAAGATAAAAACTTGTAGCAATACTTGAACTTGCAATTATAGAAATTAAACTTAAAGCTACAGCATATCTTATTGGTAACTTTATTACTAAGGTAAAGAAAAGAATCATTAGAAATCCTCCACCAATACCTACCATACTACCAATACTTCCAGCAAGAATACTAAATAGGAATATGTAAATTAATTGTATCATCGATATTTTATTATACTTCCTATTTTATTAAAATTTTATGAATTCAGATATTATAAAAAAAGGAATACAAAGAACTCCTCATAGAGCTTTACTTAAGGCATTAGGTTTAACAGATGAAGAAATAGAAAAACCAATAATTGGTATTGCAAATTCATGGAATGAATTAGTACCAGGTCATTTTCATTTAGATAGAATTGCTGAAGCTGTAAAAGCAGGAATAAGAATTACTGGAGGAACACCTTTAGAATTTAATACTATTGCTATATGTGATGGAATTGCCATGGGACATGAAGGAATGAAGGCTCCTCTTGTAAGTAGGGAAATTATTGCAGATTCTATAGAAGTTATGGCAAAAGCATATTCTTTTGATGGAATGATATTCATATGTAGTTGTGATAAAATAATTCCAGGAATGGTAATGGGTGCTTTAAGAGTTAATATTCCTTCAATATTTGTTACAGGAGGACCTATGTTATGTGGAGTATGGAAAAATAAAAGATTAAGTCTTGATTCTGCATTTGAAAGNATAGGNGAATACTTAAGTGGAAAAATAAGTGAAAAAGAATTAAAGTATATAGAAGAATATACTTGTCCTACTGTCGGATCATGTGCTGGATTATATACTGCAAATACTATGGCATGTATAATTGAAGCTATGGGATTAACACTTCCTGGTTGTGCTACTATACCTGCTGTAGATGCTAGAAGATTAAGATTAGCAAAAAAATCAGGTATGAAAATAATGGAGCTTATTGAAAAAAATATAAGACCAAGAGATATTGTAAATGAATGGTCTATAAGAAATGCTATAACTATAGATGCTTCTTTAGGAGGTTCAACAAATGCTATTCTTCACTTAATGGCTATAGCAAATGAAGCCAATATAAAATTGGATTTAAGTGTATTTGATGAAATAAGTAGAAAAACACCTCAAATAGTTGATATGATGCCAGCTGGAAGGAATGCTATGGAAGATTTAGATAGAGCAGGAGGAATACCTGCAGTAATTAAAAGACTTTCTGAAAGAGAATTAATAAGAACAGATTTAATTACAGTAACAGGGAAAACTATTAAAGAAAATATTAGTGAAGTTGAGATAATAGGAGATATTATAAGACCATTGGATAATCCAATAAGACCAACTGGTACAATTGCTATATTATATGGAAATTTAGCACCAAAAGGTGCAGTAATAAAAACTGCTGGACTTAAAAGAACATTTTTTGAAGGAGAAGCAATGGTATTTGATTGTGAAGAAGATGGAGTTAAAGCAGCATATGAAGGAAAAATAAAGCCAGGAAAGGCAATTGTAATAAGATATGAAGGACCAAAAGGAGGTCCTGGCATGAGGGAAATGCTAACATTAACATCAATTATAGTTGGAATGGGTATAGGTGAAGAAGTTGCATTATTAACAGATGGAAGATTTTCTGGAGCTACTCATGGAATGATGATTGGTCATATATCACCTGAAGCTGCAGAAGGTGGACCTATTGCAATAGTAAGAGATGGAGATATAATAAGAATTGATTTAGAAAAACGAAGTCTAGACCTATTATTAGAAGAGGAAGAAATTAGGGAAAGATTAAATAAATTTGAGCCTAAATATAATAAAATCAGTAAGGGTGTATTTCGAAGATATAGCGAACTTGTAACTTCAGCATCAGAAGGTGCAGTACTTAAATATAATTACTAATTTCTTTTTTTATAAAAACAAGAAAAAATCAAGGAATAATAAAAAAAGAGATTATCTACTTCACATACTCAATGCTCGAAATACAAGTATAATGAATGGTGGTAGGAATGTAGAAATGGCAAAAGGTAGACTAATTTTTGAGAATTCCTTGAAAGAAACAGAATCTCCTTCTTTTCTACAAAGACCAACTGCTACTATATTTGAAGGTGCTGAAATCATTGTAGCAGTGCTTCCTGCATATCCAGCAAACATAATTACTAAATAAAGAAATACAGGATCAACACCAATTTTAGCCGCAATTCCTTGCATTACGTAAATCATTGTTATTAAATATGGAATGTTTATGATAAATGCACAAGTTAAAAATGTAATGAGTGATACTAGTATTACTATCATTATTATTTTTTCACCAGCTAATGTAACTATACTATTTGCAATTAGTTGAATTACACCTGAGACATTTAAACCACCAACCATAATGAACATTCCAGTAAGGAATAATATTGTTGGCCAGTCTACAAAAGAGAATATTTCAATTATATCAGACTTAGCTATTCGACTACATATTACCCCAAGAATAGATGCTATGAACAATGCTACTATAGATTCAGGAATTTTTGTCACAGATCTAAAGCCTATGAGTGTACATAACAATATAAATCCTATAGTAGCTACTTTTGCTAAGTTTTTATTTTCAAATGAAAAATTACGTGTAACTTCTACTTTTGGTTTCTTTATATTCTTTCCAAAGAAATAATAGAGATACAGTGTTCCACTAATAGCACTTAATATTGCATAGAAAAAGAATGAAGGTGCACCTTTATAGATAAAAAATTCTGGCATAGTTAAATGTGCAAAACTACCCAAGAATACTGCAGGAGGATCAGATATTAAAGTTGCATATCCAGTTATATTTACAGAAATTGCCATTGGAATTAAAACATAAGCTTTTCGAATACCTGCAAGAATAGCTAATTCCAATGTTAAAGTTGATAAAGCCAACATTGTTGTAGTATTGTCAATGAAACATGATAAGAAGGATCCCATGAAACACATAATAGTAAGTATCAATCTTACATTTCCTTTTAGAGCTTTTGTAACTTTTTGAGCAATCCATATTGGAACTCCTGATTTACTAAAATAACCAACAGTCATCATTAAGCCTGTAAGTAATCCCAAAACATTCCAATCAACTTGTGTAACAACTTCTTCTGGTTTTATGACACCAGTAAGAATCATAAGCATACCACCAATAATGGCGGCAATGCTTTTCTCGATCTTGTTGGAAACAATTAATGCTAAAGTGCCAATAAATATTATAGTAGCAAGAATTTGCTCTATTGTCATAATTTTTTCTTTAATGCAAAAAGATAAATATACTTTT
>QNVI01000064.1 GCA_004348015.1 Thermoproteota archaeon
ACTTCTTCTGGTTTTATGACACCAGTAAGAATCATAAGCATACCACCAATAATGGCGGCAATGCTTTTCTCGATCTTGTTGGAAACAATTAATGCTAAAGTGCCAATAAATATTATAGTAGCAAGAATTTGCTCTATTGTCATAATTTTTTCTTTAATGCAAAAAGATAAATATACTTTTCTTTATCACTTTATTATAATAATTATACTTTTTACAATTATACTTTTGATCTATGGATACTTTTGATTATAATGATATCTAAAAATATTAGAACTTTTCCTAAAAACTAATAAGTATTTTTCTATTTTAATAAATAATATGAAATTTAAATTATTTGATATATCAATTGAAACTCCAAGAGATTGGAGAATTAGGATAACTGAAAGTTCAAATTATGAATCTGGTAGAATGGCAGTAATATCTCCAAAAAAACTATATATTGCAATTAGATGGCAAAATACTGATATTAAAAAAACTTCTCTTAAAGATTATATAGAAGAAGTATTAACTCAAAGAAAAGACAAGAGAATAAAAGATTTAAAGATATTAGAAAATACAGGATTTGAAAAAGAAGGTCATGAATATAGATTCATAAGAGTAAGTTTTATTTATAAAAAACTTCTAAATCCCCCAAAACCACAAGAATATATTGGATATTTAATATTATGTAAAAGAACAAATAGATTAATTGGTGCTTTTACAAATTATCCAATTGAAGCTGTAGATGAAAGTATTGAATATTTGGAAAATCCTTTAAAAAGTATTAATTGTGAATGTAATAAATAATAAATAAAATAAAATTAAACTAAATAAGTTATTTAATAAGTTATTTATAAAAATAAAAAATTTTATAAATAAAAAATAAAAAAAATAAATTAGGGAGTTTTTATGGGGCAAGAGCTTAAAATAGGGAGAGGCCCTCCTTTAGAATTAAGAGTTCTAAATGATCCAGGACCAGTATCTATAAGAAAAATTCTAGGTCCAGGGCTTATTCTTGCAGCATTAGGTGTTGGAATGGGAGAAACATTCATGTGGCCAAGACTTGTTATTGTTTTCGGTCCTGAAATTCGTTGGATTGCAACAGTTGGTTTAATAATACAAACATTTGTTACTGCAGAAATTGCTAGATGGACATATTTTACTGGAGAAAGTATATTTGCAGCCGGAAGAAGAATTCATCCAATTATAATGTGGTACTTTTATATTATTGCCATTCTTGTTTATATTTGGCCAGGTCATGTAGTTACAGGTAGTGGTGCATTAGGCTTATTATTAGGAACAGATTGGGTTCCTATTGCAATAGTAAGTATGATAGCAATAGCAGTAATATTAGTTTTAGCTCCATATCAAATCTATAAAACTGTAAAAACAATTCTATTAATTGCTATATCAATGATGATTGCAGTATCATTTATTGTAGCAATATTAGTTGGTAGTCCATCACATTGGGCAGAAGCATTATATGGTACTGTTGCATTTGGATATTGGACAGATTTAATGAGTTCAGAAACATGGCTTCCATTAATAGTTGGTGCTATGGCATTTATTGGTCCTTCAGGTATGCAACAAATGTGGTATACATTATGGGCTAGAGAAGAAAATGCAGGAATGAGTGCTTATATGCCTAAAATAACTGGATTAATATTCGGAAAGGAAGAAGCATGGAGAGAAGCTGGATTTTACTTTGATGTTAATTCAGATGAAGAAATTGCAAAATGGAAGCGCTGGAGAAGATTAAATATTTATGATGCTGTAATAAGCTTTGCTCTTATTACTTACTTTACAACACTATTCTTTACAGTATTAAGCATGAAGGCTGCTGAATTAAGTCCTGCAGCTCTTTCAGCAATAAAAGCAGGTAAGACATTAGTAGCAATAAAAGCGATTGCTTCTGCATTTACCTACGTCTCTCCAGTATTATATCCATTATGGTTTATAGTAATGTTCTTAGTAGGATGGAAGATGAGCTTTGGAATATTTGATGCTTTTGCAAGAGGACAAGCAGATATGACTTTCTATTTATTCAAAAAAGCACAAAAACTTGGAATGAGAAAATGGTATTATATATGGGTTGCAATAGTTACAGGTGTTGGTATAATAACTACATTAGCAGGTGCTGCAAAAGGACCTGCATTTTTACTTGATGTATTAGCATTTATGTCACCACTAATTATGGGAAGTTACTGTTTATTACTGTTATATGTAAATAATAAAATGGTTCCAAAGAGAATAAGAATGTCTTGGATTTCAACAATAGTTTTAGCAGGAGGAGCTGCATTTTATTTAGTATCATTATTCTACTGTACATTTGTTATAGGTGCAATACCAACAGGATAAAATAATTCTTTTTTCTTTTTTTATTTTAGGTGTTAATCTTGGAAAGATATGGAGAATGTGAATTTACATATGAAAAATGTAAGAGATGTGGAAGAAACTTTTATACTAGAGCAGATTCTCCAAAAGAATACTGTCCAGATTGTGAAAAAATAATAGAGCTTGAAATTTTAGAAAAAAAGAAAAAATTAAAGACCTCTCCTTGATTCTATAGTAGCTTTTAAAGCTTTTTTAAAAGCTTCCTTTGCCTTTTCATTAGGAATAAAACTCAATTCTTTTCTTATTTTCTCATCATTTAATATCCAATTACCAGTTAAGAAGCCAGGTCCTTTCCATTCTGAAGGATCTACTTCTATAATATTAGATTTTGATCCTGAAAGTTCAATAATCATTTCTAAAATTTCCTTCCAAGTAATATTAAAACTTAAAATATTGTAGATCTTTCCAAAGGCATTTTTATTTAATAAAGCTAATTCAAATGCTTTTATTAAATCATTTATATAAAGAATACTTCCTGCAGAACCTTTAGGTACATATAATACTTCATTTTTTAAAGCACTATCTATTATTTTTCTTAATGTCCCCCCTGGTATTCTTTCATCACTAAAAGCCCACCAAAATCTAAATATTGTAAATGGAAAACCTCTTTCTTTATAATATATTTCCATGGCTTTTTCTACTGCAAGTTTTGTAAGAGCATGAGTTGGAGCTCTTGATTTTTCTACTAATAAAGGATGATCTTCTTTTATTGGAACAATAACAGGCTCTCCATAAATTACTGAGCTACTTGGAAATATTATTTGCTTAACACCATATTGACAACATGCCTCAATAACATTTAAAAATCCAATAACATCAATTTTAAATCCATCTAGCATTTTTTCTGAAAATGACCAAGCTGAATAGAATACAGCATCACAACCATTTATTACATTTTTAATAATATTTTCATCTTCTACTCCTCCAATTATGAATTTCATATTTGGATGTTCAAAGCCTTCTAATTCTCCTTTTGTTTTATCTAATACTATAACTTCATGATTTTTTTGAAGAAGTGCTTTTACTAGTCTACTTCCAACAAATCCTCCTCCACCAGTTACTAAAATCCTCATAAGTATAAATTTAAATTCTCAATTATTAAAATTTTAATGGGGAAATAAATTGAAAATTTGGCAAGGAGTTGAAGTAGAGTACTGTGTTCCATATATTAATAGAAAAAACTATGTTAATGAATTATTGGAATCACTAAGAAATTATAAAATACCATTAAAAAATATATCTCCTTTTTTAATGAAAGGAGATGGAAAATATACACAATTTCTTATTAATGGTGGAAGAGCATATGGAGATATAAGCTCTACACCAGGTGTATATGATATTTTAGAAATAACAACTCCAGAATGTCCAAATCCATTTTATACTCTTGCATATGAAAAAGCAACAGAAGTTTATGCAAGAATAGCATCAGATGAATTTGAAAGAATTTCAGGAATGAGGATACATTGTTATAAAATAAGTGTAGTAAAATCTGAATATGAATATACTACTAGAGGACTTCATGAAAGCTATTTAGTAGAAAGAAAAGCTTTTGAGGATAAAATTATGGAATTAATTCCTTATTTAGTTATAAGACAAATATTTACAGGAGCTGGTGGATATTATTTTGGAAGATTTTTAATATCACCAAGACAAATGTTTATGAAATCAATATTTGCTGAGAAAATATTTGGAAATTGGCCATTAATTGCAGAAAGAGATGAACCACATGCAGATCCTAAATACAAAAGATTGCAAATTACAAATGGAGAAGGAGCAAGAACTGAATGGACAATATTTATGAGACAAGCAATAACATCATATATAATTAAAGCTATTGAGCTTGGATTAATAAAAGAATTACCAAGAATTAAAGATCCAATTGAAGCTGCAAAATTGATTGCCATATCTCCAGAAGGAGATTGGAGTTTAGAGCTAGAAAATGGAAAAGAAATTAAAGCATTAGAAATTCTTTCATATTATTTAGAAGGTATAGAAAAATTATTCATGAATGAAGAAATTGATGATTATGATAGATATGCATTAAAAGAATTTAAATTTATATTAAAAAAATTAGAAGAAGGAGATTTTGAATCATTAAAAAATAGAATAGAATGGATTGTAAAATTAGAAATTCTAGAAAATAATTTTAATAAATACTTTGAAGGAAATGGTAATGAAGAAGAAAAAATTATTGCAAATAATCAATTTTGTGCAGTAACAGATGGAACTTTTGAAAGAATACAAGAAGAAATGAATTTAATTACATTATTAAAAGACGAAGACCTATCAAAAGCAGTTCTATTTCCACCTGAAAACTCTAGAGCACATGCAAGAATAAAAATTGCTCAAATTTTAAAAGATAAATTAGATGATATTGGATGGTCTTATATCATTATAAATGGTAATAGATATCATATGCTAGAATTAGATGGATGGAATGATGAAAAGATTTCAAAATTCTTAAATGAAATTATTTCTATTTTATAACTTTATTTATAAGGAGTTTAAACATTTAAAAAAATTTTTATAATTTTAAGAATAATTTAATTTTATGAAAATATTAAAAGAAATGGCAAGAGGTTGTGAATACGAATTCAGTGTAAATAGATATCCACCAATTCTTCCTGGCATTCAACTTTCAGACATTATAGGAAGAACAATACTTGCATTAAAAAATTTAGGATTTATATCCAAGGTCATGTGGAGTGTAGAAGATGAAATTGGAAATTTAACTTATGAACGTGGTTTATTTGATTCTTGGTTATTTACAGAAGGACCTTATGAAATTGCTTTCAATGGAATGAGAATATATGATGATGCTCAACATTTAGAATTTTCTACTCCAGTATTCAGAAGTCCAATTGATGCAGTAGTTTATGATAAAGTTGCTGAAAGATTAGCTTTTTTAGGAATAGAACAAATAAGAAAAACTCATGGAGAAATATATTGTTATAAAACTAACAATAGTCTACTAAAAGGATCTTATGGTTATGAAGCAGTAGCATGGGGCACTCATGGATGTTATTGTGTTGATAGAAGAATTTTCAATTTTGAAAATTGGAAGAATATAGAGAAAATTCTCATATCATTTATCATAAGTAGAATTCCATTAATTGGTAGTGGAGGAGTATTACCTATAAGAAATGAATTTTCATTTGAACCTCCAACAAGTTCAAGATTGTGTGGTGATAAACTAGTATATGTAATTTCACCAAGAGCAATCTACATAAAACAATTATCATCTATTGATACTACAGTAGATCGTGGATTTTTAAATCTAAGAGATGAACCACATGCTAATCCTAATAAATATTGGAGATTACATGATATAAACTTAGAAGCAATAAGAAGTGATTTTCAGATATTTATTAGAGATGCATTAGAAGTTTTTATATTAAAAGCANCTGAGGAGGGATTATTTAAAAATCCACCAATAATTAAAGANCCAATAGANACTATAAGAAAAGTTTCAATGAATATAAATGAAATTGATCAATTTATTGAACTAGAAGGAAATAATAAAGCTAGACTATTATCAGATATATTTTCATATTATATTTCTATAATTGAAAAATTAATAGAATCAAAAGGAGATAATGAAGACTATAAAGTTTTTAAGGTTATAGAAAGTCTAATTCAAAAATTAAAAGAAGGAAGATTTGAATATCTAAATGGTGCTCTTGATTGGATAGCAAAGATGATGTTAATAGAAGAATATAATGCTAAGGATATGGATATGGTCATTATATGCAATCAATATGGACTATTAGATGAAACAACAGGTTTTTATGAAGGAAAAATAGAGAAAGGAGATTCTTTATTTGATCCAGAATCATCATTAATTTTTATTGAGGAAACATTTCCCTTTATAAATTCAATAAAAGAGAAAATAAAGCATAGTATGATTAATCCTCCTACAGATACTAGAGAATATCTGAGGATTAATATTTTAAAAGAACATGAATCAGAAATAGTAAAAATGAATTGGTGGAAAATTTACTTTAAAGGAGGTTTAATAACTTTAGATGAACCATTAAAATATGGAAAAGAAGAAAGCGAAGAATTTCTAAAGATAAAAGATCTAAAGAAATTATCTGAAATTATAAGAGGTGAAATTAAATGAGTGATATATTACCATCTTTTAAAAGAAAAGAAAAAACAGATAAAAAATTGAAAAAAGAACATGCTGAACTTATTGCTCCACCTGGCGAATAATTAAAATTCTTAAGTTTTTTATTATTTAAAATTTTTAAATAAGAATTGTATAATAGTAAATAAATAATTATAAATGAGTTATAAACTAATTAATTTTTATAGAAATGTTTTTATAATTTTTTTAAAAAATTAAATTTGGGGGTTTTTAAGTGCCAGAAAAAATTTTTCGTATAAAAACATCTGATATAAAGGGCAATACAGGTCTTGTAAATCCACAGGACTTATCAGAACTTGGTGCAAAAGAAGGAGATGAAGTAGAATTATACACAAGCTCAAGAGCATGGAGTGTAAAAGTAAAATCAGATGCCTCAGTACCAAGAGGAGAAATAATTACAAGTAAAGATGTACTAAGAAGACTTGATGTAGAAGATGGAAATGAAGTAAGAGCTTATTGGGCACCTCCAGTAACAGAAGAAAAATATGAGCCCCCACCATGAGGTGAGATTTTGGCCATATTTGCAGTTGAATTTGATGGGAGAGGTGTAACACAAACTGCTTTAATGAGAGCTGCTAGTGAAATCATATGTAGTGCTGCAGATAAAGAAGGATTTCCATCACTTGGATATGAGAGATATGATGATGCTCCTGATAGAGTTGGTGTACCAATTAAAGGTTTTTCAATAATTTCAAGAACAGTTCCTTCTTCATATGAAAGGGATTTAGAAGATGTTGCAATTGATGTTGAAAAACTAAGTCCTCCAACACCAGATTACTCAAATTATCAAGTATGTTATGATGAACTAGCACCTGAAGCTATGCTATATGAGCCAAGAGCTGTAGATGCTGTATTAGTTCTAGATGATACTCTAGTAAAAGGAGAAGAACCATGGGCTTATATAGGAGTACAACCAATACATGAGAAATTAAAAGATGGAGGAGCAATAATAGTAAATAGTAAAAGAGATCCAGAATATCTCTTAGAATTTATTCATCCAACAACTAAGAGATACAAATTAGCAGTTATAGATGCAGATTCTATGGATAAAATAATTATACTACCATTAATAGGTGCTATGTTAAGAGTTGCACCTGGTATTGTTTCATATAGAGCAGTAATTGCTACAGTAAAGGAAAGATATAAAGCTGAAGGTGTAAAGAAAGCACAAGTAATAAAAGATGCTTATAATAAAGTTAGATGGATAGAAGTTCCGCCAGCTAAACAACCAATACAAATAAAGAGAAAAATGAGGTTATTTGAGGAATTTCCAAAATGGCATGAAATGCCTGAAGGTATTGTAGTTTATGCTCCTCCAGTAAATGGTTCAAATCCACACTTTAAGACTGATACTTTTAGAACGTATAGACCTATTACAGATCCAAATAAATGTAATAAAGATGGTCTTTGCTGGCTATACTGTCCTGATTCTGCTAGAAGTCCTGATCCAGAGACATTATTTGCTGTAAATCTTGAATATTGTAAAGGTTGTGGTGTTTGTGCTGAAGTATGTCCTACTAAGGCAATTAAAATGGTTAATGAATTAGATTTTAGGGGTGAAAAAATATGGTAAGAGTTATAACAACTGGAACAACTGCTATTGCAACTGCAGTTAAACATGCAGATGTTGATGTAATATCTGCATATCCAATTAGACCATATACAGGAGTGATGAACGAATTAGCAAGAATGATTGCTGATGGAGAATTGGATGCTGAATATATTGTAGCAGATTCAGAACATACACAATTTGAAATTGCAAAACATGCAGCAGCATGTGGTGCAAGAGTATTTACTGGTAGTGCAGGTATTGGATGGGCATTTGCTCATGAAGCCATTGTTGTTACACCAACAGATAGAGTTCCAGTAGTTGCAATGGTTGGAAATAGAGCATTAGATGATCCAGGAAACTTTGGTGTAGAACATACAGATGTTTTAATTACAAGAGATTTAGGATGGATGATGTGCTGGCCTGAAAATCCACAAGAAGCTTATGATCTAACATTAATGGGTTATAAGATCGCTGAGAATCCTAAAGTACTGCTACCATATGTAGTATGTTGTGATGGAAACTTTATTACTCATGTAAGATTTCCAGTAGATCTTCCTGATGAAGAGCTTGCAAGAGAATTCCTACCACCAACTCCACCACCAAGATCAAATGTATTACATCCAGATAGACCATTATCTATAGCTCCACATGTGGATTATTACTGGGGTGCTGAAATTAGAAAACAAATGGATCAAGCAATGAAGAATGCTATTGAAGTAACAAGGAAAGTTCATGAAGAATTTAACAAAATATTTGGCAGAGGAGGGCCTCCATTTATTGAAGAAATTAATACAAAAGATGCTGATGTTGCCATGATAGGAGTAGGTGGAATGGCAATGCCAGCAAGAGCAGCAGTAAGAGAATTAAGACAAAAGGGAATAAATATAGGTTATGTAAAGCTTAGAAGATTTAGACCATTTGCTACTGAAGAAATAAGAGAAGCTTTAAGAAAATTCAAAGTAGTTGCTGTATTAGATAATGATTTCTCCTTTGGATCAGCACATTGTGGAGGAATAATATTCCAGGAAATTCGATCTGCTTTATATGACTTATCTGAAAAGCCAATTATTGTTAATTATCTAATTGGACTTGGTGGAAGAGAAATTACTATTGATGCAATGAAGAGTATTGGTAAGGAAATATATGAAATATCAAAGACAAAAGAAGTTAAACAATTAGTTAAATGGGTTGGTATAAGGGAGTGATAATATGAGTTGGGAAAAAATAGAAATAAGAACACTTAAAGATGTTCCTAAAGAGGAATATTATGTAGCAGGACATAGAACATGTCAAGGATGTGGTCCTGCTCTTGCATGTAAATTCATAGCAAAGGCTGCAGGTCCAAGAGCTATATGTATTACTGCTACTGGATGTATGTATGTAGCAAATTGTAGTTATAATACAACTCCATGGGCAATACCATGGATGCATGCACAATTAGGAGGAATAGGTTCAGCAGTAGCTGGTGCAGCAGCTGCTTATAAGGCTATGATGAGAAAAGGAAAAATAAAGAAAGAAGAAATTCATGTTATAGGACTTGCAGGAGATGGTGGTGCTGCAGACATAGGTCTTTCAGCTATATCTGGTGCTTTATTATCAGGTGGAGATCATTTAATAATTACATATGATAATGAATCTTATGCAAATACTGGAATTCAAGCTTCAAGTTTAACTCCATGGGGTGCTTGGACAACATTTACTCCTCCAGGAAAAATGTTAAGACTTGGAAATGTAAGAGTTAAGAAAGATTTACCAAAAATGATTGCCGCAGGACATCCAAATGTACGCTATGTAGCAACTGCAAGTATTTCCTTCCCATTTGACTTAATGACAAAAATAAGGAAAGGATTAGCTGTAAAAGGCCCAGCTTTTATACAAATTCATACACCATGTCCTAAGGGATGGAAATTCCCACCAGAGCTAACCGTAAGAATAGGTAGATTAGCTGTAGAAACAGGAATGTGGACATTATATGAAATTGAAGATGGACAATTCAGATTAACCTTTAAGCCTCCAAAGAGAAAACCAGTAGCAGAATATATAAAGCTTCAAGGAAGGTTTGCTCACCTAAGAGAACCAGATATTAGATATATACAAGAACAAGTAGATGCTGCTTGTAAACAATTAGGTATTGACTAAAATTTTTCCTTATTTTTTTCTATTTTTTCTATAGCTTTAATAACAGTAGAAGATGTTTGAATATTTTTTAATTCACTTATATCAAACCATTTAGCATCTAAAACATCACTTCCTGGTTTAAGCTCACCACCTACTACTTTTCCCAAATAATCTACTACTATATAATGATATTTTATCTTACCTTCATTATCCTTAATAACTATATTAAATATCCCTAACAATTTTTCAATAATAGCATTAAGTCCTGTTTCTTCTTTAAATTCTCTTATAGCAGCTTCTTCAGGAGATTCTCCAAGTTTAACTAATCCTCCAGGTATGGACCATAGTCCTTTATTCGGCTCATTTCCCCTTTTTATAAGTAATACTTTTCCATTCTCTATTGCTAATATTCCTGCACCAATTAAAGGATGATCATGATATTCGCGCATAATACTAAATTTTTCCTTTAGCTATTAATTAATTTTATTTGTCTTAAAATTATTGATTATTATAATTGAAAACTTCATTTTTATGACAAGCTGGCAATATATTAATTTAGGAGAATACATCAAAAATATTTAAGGTGAGTATACTGTTATTACTAAGTATCGCTCATTATGAATATCTTGGAATTTTTTTAATCTCCATACTTGGAAATCTCTTACCTTTTCTACCAATACCATATTTAATTCCTGTGTTTTTATCAAGTTATTTTTTAGATCCTTTAATTATTAGTTTATGTGTAGGATTTGGCGCAACCATTGGAAAATGTTTTTCTTATTTTATAGGAAGAGGAGGAAGAATATTACTTAATGAAAAGAAGAGAAAAGATTTTGAAGTCTTTGGTAAATTATTGGGAAAATATGGAGTAATAGCTGTATACATATTTGCTGCTTTTCCCTTACCAGATGATATTATTGTTATACCACTTGGTATGTGTAAATATGATTTTAAGAAGTTTTTCATATCTTTATTATTAGGAAAAATTACTTTAGGAGCAATAGTTGCATTTATTGGAAAATATTATTTTGAACTATTAAGGATATTTATTGGAGGAGAATCTACAATTCCTATAATTTTAATATCAATAATATTTATGATAGTAATTATATGGATAATATATAAAATAAACTGGATTGAGGCTGTAGAATACATAGAAAAATATGGAATTATAGCTTATATAAAATATCTATTAAAAATAAATAAGAAAAAATAAAAATAATTATTGGCGATAAAATTGAAAGTTACATTACTAACACATACACCTAATCCTGAAAAAGTTATAGCCATAGCTGCAAGACAATGTTATTCTAGATTAAGTGCTATTGAAATAGCAGAAAATATTAAAGAAGAAGATATTGAAAGAATGATAAAAATAATAATGGAGAAAGGTCATTTTTCTGTACTTGAACATGCATATTTTACTTTTGCTATAGAAGGGGTATCAAGAGTATGTACTCATCAATTAGTAAGACATAGAATTGCATCATATTCTCAACAAAGTCAAAGACATGTAAAAATTGAAGAAGATTTTATAATACCAGATACTATTAAAGAAAATGAAAAAGCAAAAGAGATATTTAATGAAACTTTAGAACTATGTAGAAGAAATTATAAAAAATTAATAGAAATGGGAATACCAATAGAAGATGCAAGATATATATTACCACAAGCATCTCCTACAAAGATCATAGTAACAATGAATGCAAGAGCACTTTTAAATTTCTTTGAATTAAGATGTTGCTTAATGGCACAATGGGAAATAAGAAGAGTTGCTGAAGAAATGTTATCCTTAGTTAAAAAAGTGGCTCCTCATGTATTTGAAAGAGCAGGACCATTTTGTGTTACAAGAAACATATGTCCAGAGAAAAAATATGATTGTCCAAAATGGATTGAAATTCATAAATTAAGTAGATAATGATTTTACATGGACATTATATGAAATTGAAGGAAGAGAAAAATTCACTCTAGAAACTTTTAAAAATATATTATTAAATGTATTATTAAGGAAGATTTAGAAAGGAGCACGAGCATACTTAAAAACTTCACAGTATTTTTCATTTAATTTTAAATTTCCTACTTGTATGAGAGAAATATCATCACTTACTGGTGTTATTATTTTCATTTTTCTTTCTTCATAATTTATTTCTGATATAATTCCAAGTCCTAGGAATTTTCTATTATTTTTATAGAGACCAACAATTATTCCCTTTTCAGAACCTTTCTTTATAGTAATCAATTCATCACAAATTTTTTCTTTATTCATTATATTTGGCTCATCTTCAGTTACTAAGAACAAGAATTTTCCATCAGTCTCTCCATATAGTATTTTTAAGCATAATTCTTTACTTAGTTTTTCTAATAATTCTTTTGATAATGTATTACCATAAGTATAATAAGAACATATGATTTTTGTTGATTTTAAATCTATAATTCTTTCCTTACTATTAGCAAAATACTTACTATATGCATTTTCACGTTTTTCCTTTCTTTCTTCTTTACTTCTTATTCTTGATGCTGAAGAAGATGTTATTCTTATTACATTTTCAAAATTTCTTATTATATGCTCTAATTCGTTTCCTTTTTGAATTGCAATGATAAAATCAGGAGATATTATTTGAATTAATGAACATTTATATTCTCTTGCATATACACCATTAACCCATCCACATGTATTTATAATAACTATATCAGCATTATTATTTAGAGCATCATTAACAAGTTTTTTAGCACTTATTATCATTTTCATCGGAGCATCAGATGGTGTAGTTGTTCCAATAAATATTGCATCATTTAGTGGAATTTTATCCATGGAAATAATAGTATTATTTAAAAAACCATAACCAATAGTTGTTGGTAATGATATTTCAGCCTGTCCTGGATCTAAATCAATAACAGCAACTCTCATTCCATACTGAAATGCTATATTTGCTAAATATACTGAAAAAGTTGTTTTACCACTATCTGTATCTCCTATTACCATAACTTTAATTGGAAGATCATTTTTAATTATTTTTTCAATAGCCTCCTTCCAACATAAAGGAATAGGGTCAGGAATTTCCTTTATACATGCATTACTTCCAAGATTAATTTCAATAAGTGAATCTTCTAACACTTCTATTGGTATAGACTTTCCTTTTGGTATTATTATCTCTTCCCCTGGCATAACTGTTTTTCCTAAGGCTAAGATTTTTCCACTACATAAATGTAAAAATGCAGGACCATATATTACAAAAGAAGACATTTTTGATAAGCTCATTTGTAGCAAATATTACACCCAAATAATAGATTAAATACTTTATTTACTTAAAAAATAAACGGTGAGTTTTTTGAGTATTGAGGAAATTGAAAATGCTATTTTATCCTTTGTTAAAGAAAGAGGAAAAGTAAATTATGAAGAGATTGAAGAATGGGCAGAAAAAAATAACATAGGATCATATACCTTAAGAATTATATTAAATGATTTAATAGAGAGAAAATTTTTAGATGCACCTGATGGTTTTTATGAAGAGGAATCTCATATAGAGCCGCCTAAACCAAAATCAATTACATTATATCATTCATCAGATTATGAAAAATTAAAAGAATATTTAAAAGAATATAGAAGTATAGGAATATTAAGATTTTTTGAGGATTTAACAAAAATAGGAGTAAAAAATGTAAATGAATTATTAAGAAGAGCAATAAAAGAAGGATATGCCGAGCTTACTTCATCTGGTGTTGTAAATGCTACTGAAAAGCTTTTTAAGAGTTAAATAATAAAAGAAATTAGAATAATATTATTGGTGAGAAAATGTCAGAAAATAAGATTGTTGGAGGAATATTTACTGGAAGTGCAAAAATTGGAGAAATGCTTGATACATTTATGCAACTAACATTAACACCTCAGGATATTACTAGTCCAATTGCATTACAGATGGCATTAAGTAGAAT
Organism: Thermoproteota archaeon; assembly: GCA_004348015.1. GTDB lineage: Archaea > Thermoproteota > Methanomethylicia > Methanomethylicales > Methanomethylicaceae > WYZ-LMO11. Next base: position 14,127 of record QNVI01000064.1, read on the forward strand.
TTATGAGACAATGACAAAAACCTTAACAAGTGGACCAAAGAAGAGATATATAGCTGAAGTAAGATTTACTGATTCTTTAGGAAATCCTGTAGTTATTGGATTAGATTTAGGAGAAAAATTACCACCATTTACAAGTAATGAGGTAAAAGCAAGAATACTAATAGAGCTTTTTGAAGAACAACGCTAGTAATATTCAATAAAATCTCCCAGACTAAATCTGGGAGGTATGTTTTTAATTATAAATTTTTAATTAATCATAATTATTAATCATAATTTATTTAATAATTCCTTTAAATTGCTTATGGTATTACAAGAACATAATTTTCCACTTCTATCTAAATGAAATGCAATAATTCCTGCTTTTCTTGCATTAATATAATCTAATTCATAACTATCTCCAATATGAATAATTTCTGAAGGTAATATTGAAAGATTCTTACAAATTTCTAAATAAACCCAACTATCTTTTATACTATGAAAATCAGATATTGTAGAAAATATATGAGAAAAATATTCTTTTATAGGTTCTGTTGTTATTTCTAAAAATAATCTTGCTGAATTAGATATTATAATTAATTTATATTTTTTAACAAGTTCTTCAAGTACTTCAATAACTTCAGGATATAGAGTTACTAAATGCTTATATTTACTTAATAGTTTTTTTGCATCTACATCAAGTCCATATTTATTTATCCAATAATTAATATCATACCACTCCAATCTTTTCGGTCCAATTTCATTATAATTATTATATAATTTACATTTCGCCTCATCAATAGATATATTATGATGTTTTGCTACTAATTCAGGTAAAACTTCAAGCCATATAGTATCAGCAAATAAAGGTGTAACTAATGTACCATCCACATCAAATGATATTACTTTAATTTTCATAGATTCAACAAAAATAAAGAAAAATTAAAGCTTTTCTAATTCCTTAGCAACATCTTCTAATCCTATTTTTATTAATTTTTCCTTTGTTGGAATTCCTGTTCTTTTATCCCATCCTTTTAAAGTATAGAAATCATCTAGCATTTTATTTAATGTTTGTTCATCTGTATACATACCTTTAGATGGTCCCTCGGGTATAGGCTCTTCTAAAAATCTTCTTGGTAAAGTATCATCTTTTCTTCTTATTCCTGTTCTTACATTAAATGCTCTTTCTAGATCTAAAATTCTTTCTGCTACCTCTACAAGTTCTTCAAATTTATAATTAAAACCTGTGACAATATTTATCATTTCTGCATGTTTTGGATTTAATGTAAATCCAAGTAGTCTTTCTAGGAAGTGACATATAATCATAGAATCACCTATTGTAGTGAACTGCATTGTCCCTATTACCCATGCTGCTTTTCCTTCTACAGCTTTTCTATCTGAAGCTCCTGCATATTCACCTGTTGGTCTTGGATCATGATGACTTCCACCTCTAGATGCAACTGCATATCCTAATGCCATCCCTCTTAATGCCCTAGCAGAATGACCAGGTATTTCTAAACCTTTAACTTGTATGGCAAATCTTTCAGATCCCTTTCCTATAATTCTAGCTGCTCTTAATGATCCTTCAGCAATTAAATCTCCTATCCCTATTCTTTTTGCAGTTTTTTCAACTAAATCTACCATGGCATCATCATTACCAAATTTTAGCTCAATACCTCCTGTAAAGTTCTTATCTATAAGTCCTTTTTCATAACATTCCATTAGGAAGGAAATAGTAACACCACAGGATATTGTATCCATACCATATTCATCACATAAATTATCTGCTTTAATAACAGCCCCTACATCACTTATACCACACATAGAACCAAAAGAATAAATTGTTTCATAATCTGGTCCTTCTGAAATCGCTCCTTTCCACTTACCTTCTTTTACACTAAATATCTTACTACAAGCAATTGGACATGCTGGACATGCTGTATCCTTATCCCAATATTTCTTTTTTAGTGTTTCACCACATAATCCTTCCCATCCTTCAAAATATTCAGTTTGATGATTTCTTGTTCCCATAGCTCCAAATATATTATTTATAGAAGAAACTAGTGAAGGCGTTCCATAAGTTGGTAATACTGATGAAATTCCAGGGACTTTCTTTGACTCTTCATTATACCATTTTAACCAGTTTTCTAATCCTTCAGGATCTGCTACTTCATTTGTACCTGAACCTCTTACAGCTATTGCCTTAAGTCTTTTAGAACCCATTACAGCTCCTAATCCGCCTCTTCCAGCAGCTCTATATTCAGTAATAATACATGCATATCTTACAAGATTTTCTCCAGCAGGACCAATAGCAGAAACACTTATTGTTGGATCACCTATTTCTTCTTTAATCATTTCTTGTGTTTCACTTGTTAGTCTACCCCATAATCTTTCTGCACTTCTAAACTCAATTTTATCATCATCAATGAAAATGTAAGTAGGCTTTTCAGCTCTTCCAGTTATTAATATTCCATCATAACCAGCATATTTTATTTCAGCTCCCATATAACCTCCACTAATACTATCAAAGAAGCCATTTGTAAGAGGAGATTTAGATGCTACATGATATTTTCCTGATGTTGGCATATATGTTCCTTGAAATGGGCCTGTCATTATTGATATTACATTTGTAGGATCAAAAGCATCAATTCTTGGATCTATCATATCAAATAATAGTCTTGCTGAAAAACCGTTTCCTCCTAAGTATTTTCTTGCAAATTCATCAGTTATTTCTAAAATAGAAGTTTTCTTTGTTGTTAAATTTATCATTAATATTTTTCCTTTATAACCAAAATATTTCATATTTTATCACCCTGATAACCAAACTAATGTTAGTGCATTTTTTGGACAAGATTTAATACATTGGAATTCTCCATTACATGTATCACAAATTATCGGTTTTTTTGTTTCGGGATGAAGCTTTATTCCATGAAATGGACATGCTTCAACACATTTACCGCAAGAATCACAAAGTTCTTCATTTACAACTATATTTCCATTAATATAAGATAAGGCCTTTTTTGGACATGCATTTATGCAAAACTTCTTTTCACATCTTGTGCATATAAAATACTTAAGTGTCTTCATTCCTCTACGAACAATAGTAATCCTTGATATAGAAGCACCATATTTACCATAATGGTATTTTGCACATGCAAGTTCGCAGGTTTTACAAAAGCTGCATTTCTGAGGATCAAATCTTATAAATGGTTTTTTTTGCTGTGAAATCACTATACTCATCTTTCACACCTTTTTATTAAGAGAAAAAAAGTATCTTTTTATTAATTTTTCCCTAACAATAAATATTTATATAGTTTATATCATCCTTATTATCTGTGGTGATATAATGAGTCAACCATGGAAGAGCGATATGTGGTTTGTAAGCCCATTTAATTATGATGAAGATCTCAGAAAAAAACTATCTATGCCAAAAAAAGTGATATTTCATGATACAACCTTAAGAGATGGAGAACAGCAATCTGGTATTATATTTAACAAATATGATAAGATGACAATAGCAAAAGCTTTGAACAGAATTGGAGTTGATAGAATAGAAGTTGGCATACCTGGAATTTCTGATGATGATAGAGAAGCAATCAGAGCATTAATAGCAGCTTCTTTAGATGCTAAAATATATTCATGGTGTAGAAATAATAAATCAGATATATCTATAGCAAAAGAATGTGGAAGTCAAGGAATTATGATAGAAGTTCCTGCTAGTAAGCAAATGATAGAAAAAGTATATTCTACAAGTATAGAAGAATTAGAAAGCATACTACCAGATAATATACAATATGCGAAATCAGAAGGAATGGAGGTTTCAGTACTTCTTGTAGATGCCACAAGGTCTGATATTGAAACAATCAGAAAGATAATTAGTATTGTAGAAAAATATTGTGATGGTATTGCCATATCAGATACTTTTGGATCAATTACTCCATTAGCTATGTTCAATTTCATAAGTAAAATAAAGGAATTTACAAAAAAACCAATAGAAATTCATTGTCATAATGATTTTGGACTTGCTACTGCTAATACTATTACAGCAGTAGCAGCTGGGGCCTCATGTGTTCATACTACTGTTATTGGAATTGGAGAAAGAGCTGGTAATGCTTCACTTGGAGAAGTTGCAGTAGCTTTAAAACTACTAATGGGAGTAGAATCAAATATTAAATTAAAAGAATTATATAGAATAGCTCAGATAATAGCTCAATATTCTGGTATACCAATCCCTCCAAATAAGCCAATAGTAGGACAGAATATATTCAGAATAGAGTCTGAACAAGCAGCAAAATGGTTAATTAAAGGAGAACCTCTTATGGCTTATCCATTCACAAAAGAATTAATAGGTAATCCTAAACTTGAGATTACATTAAGTAAAAAAAGTGGTCCGCATACATTACAATTAAAACTTAATGAACTAAAGATTAGTATTCCTGAGGAAAAATATTCAGAAGTTCTCAGTAGAATATATCAGCAATCAATAGAGAAGAAAAGCGCATTAACAGATGAGGAATTCTTAGAAATTCTAGAAACTCTTGGAATTTATAAATATAAAGTAGAAGACTATATGAGAGCTTAAACTCCTTTTTTATTTATGAGAATATTTAAAAATATCTATATTCCATTACCATATCCTATTTTATTTATTAAGAATCATAACATGTTAATAATATCTGATATTCATATAGGCTATGAAACATATTTAGAGGATAAGGGAATACATATTCCTCATAGAACTTATTCTCAATTAAAATCTACCATTGATAGTATCATCAGCAAATTAAATCCAAAATCTTTAGTAATTTTAGGAGATGTAAAACATGAATTTGGAAGACCAACACCACAAGAATGGATTGAAGTAAAAGAATTACTATCATATTTATTAAATAAGGGAATAGAAGTAAGTGTTGTAAGAGGAAATCATGACAACTATATAATTTCTATATTGAATAAGCTTAATATTAAGCTTTATGATCCTTTTATGATTATTGATAATATCATTATGTTTCATGGACATAAGGAAGTGGAAATCCCTAAGGAAATGAGAATAATAATAATGGGACATGAACATCCTGCAATTTCTTCTAAAGATTTATCTGGATCAAGATATAAATTTAAGTGCTTCTTAATTGGTAATGTAAATAAAAATAAAAAAATAATTGTTTTACCAGCTTTTTCTCCACTATTTTTCGGTATGGGCATTAATGAAATTCCTAAGGAAGAACTTTTATCACCTTTGCTTAGGACTATTGATATAGATAAACTAACTCCAATAGTTGTTGAAGAAGGTATAGGGGTTTTTAGATTCCCTCAAATTGGAATTATGAAATCATTTTAAAATCAATAAAACAAAATACTTATTAATATAAATATAAAATTTAAAGAATAATGAATACATATTCAAAATTATTAGCAATAATTGAGGGTTCATTATGAGAATTTTAGGCGCTAAGGCTATTGTAGAGGCTTTAAAAAAAGAAAAAGTTGAAGTAATCTTTGGAATACCTGGTGGGGCAACTATTCCATTTTATGATGCTCTTTATGATAGTGATATAAGACATATATTAGCAAGACATGAACAATGTGCAGCTCATATGGCAGATGGATATGCAAGAGTAAAAGGAGTACCAGGAGTTTGTACTGCTACTAGTGGTCCTGGTGCTACAAATCTTGTTACAGGAATAGCTGTAGCATATATGGACAGCTCACCTGTTATTGCTATTACTGGACAAGTTCCAAGATCTATGATAGGAAAGGATGCATTTCAAGAAGCAGATATTGTTGGAATAGTGACTCCAATTACAAAATATGCTTTTCAGGTTACTTCAGCATCACAAATATCAGATGCAATAAGAACTGCATTTATAATTGCAAATACCAATAGAAAAGGGCCCGTTCTAATAGATATACCAAAAGATGTACAACTTGAAGAAGTAGATCTTGATTATTCTGAAAGAATTATAATAAAAGGATATGTAGTGAGAAGTGGAGAACCACATCCATATTCTATAAAAAGAGCACTTGGACTAATAATGAATGCTGAAAGACCTTTAATTATTGCAGGAGGAGGAGTTATTGCATCTAATGCAAGTGAAGAATTAATAAAATTCTCAGAATTAATATTAGCACCTGTAGTTACAACATTAATGGGAAAAGGTGCTATTCCTGAAGATCATCCTCTTTGTTTGGGAATGATAGGAATGCATGGAAGAGTAGAAGCAAATAAGGCTGTAGAAGAAGCTGATGTTATAATAGCTATTGGAACTAGATTTGGTGATAGAACTACAGGAAAACTTGAAGAATTTGCAAAAAATGCAAAAATTATTCATATTGATATAGATCCTGCAGAAATAGGAAAAAATGTAAAAGTTGATATACCTATTGTAGCAGATGCAAAAAAAGCTTTATCAGTATTATATTCTAAGCTTATTGAGGTTGGATTTTCTAAAAAAGAAAGTGAATGGATAAAAAGAATAAAATACTTGAAGGAATATTATGCTCCAAATTATGAGGAAAAAGGAGAGGGATTAAAGCCATCTAAATTAATGAAAATTTTAAGAAGTATAATACCAGGAAAATCTATCATTACTACAGGTGTTGGGCAGAATCAAATGTGGACAGCATTACATTTTAAAATTTTAGAGCCTAGAACTTTTATAACATCAGGAGGATTAGGAGCAATGGGCTTTGGATTACCAGCAGCTATTGGTGCAAAAATAGCAGCACCTGATAGACCAGTCTTCAATATTGATGGAGATGGAAGTTTCTTAATGACAGAACAAGATTTAGCTACTGCAGTATCAGAGGGATTACCAATTGTTACGATTATTTTAAGAAATAGATCCTTAGGAATGGTAAGACAATGGCAATGTTTATTTTGTAATAAGAGATATGCCTATACTGATCTTGGCAATATTCCAGATTTTGTAAAACTTGCAGAAGCTTATGGGGCTGAGGGAATAAGAGTAGAAAGTTATGAGGAATTTGAAAATGTAATAAGAAGGAGTCTAAATGCAGAAATGCCTTTAGTAGTTGACGTACCAATATCTCCTGATGAAAAAGTATTACCAATGATTCCACCTGGAGGTAGCTATAAGGAGGTAATTTGGTATGGTTGATGAATTTCATATAATATCTGCACTTGTTGAAGACAGACCAGGAGTTTTATTCAGAGTAACATCATTAATAAGAAGAAGAAATTTCAATATAAATACTATAACTGTAGGTGCAACTGAAAAAGAAGGAATTTCAAGAATTACATTAACAATGAGGGGGGATGAAAAAACTGTTGAGCAACTTGTAAAACAATTAAGTAAAATTCCTGATGTTATAAAAATAAGTGAACTTAAACCAGAGGAATCAGTATATAGAGAAATGGCTATCATTAAAGTTTCAGCAGAAGATTCTATAAAAAGATCAGATATAATAAATTATGTTAATGTCTTCAGAGGAAAAATAATAGATGTATCAAAAGATTCCCTTACTATAGAAATAGTAGGAAGACCAGGGAAAATTAATGCCTTTATAGAAATAATGAAAGGGTTTGGAATAATAGAAATGGCAAAAACAGGTATTGTAGCATTATCGAGAAAAATAAAAACAGAATAATTTTTAAATAAGCAAATAGTAATCTTAAAATTATGGTAGAAATATATAGAGATGGAGATCTATCTATACTAAAAGATAAAACCATAGGCGTTTTAGGTTATGGAAGTCAAGGAAGACATCAAGCACTTAATATGAAGGATAGTGGATTAAATGTAATAATAGGATTAAGAAAAGGAAGTAAATCATGGGAAAAAGCAAAAGAAGATGGATTTGAAGTATATGAAGTAGCGGAAGCATCAAAAATCTCAGATTTTATAATATTTTTAATACCAGATGTGGAACAACCAAGTGTATATAATAAAGAAGTTGCTCCATATATGAAGGATGGAAAGATTCTTGGTTTTTCTCATGGATTTAATATACATTTTGGATTGATAAAACCACCAAAAACTGTAGATGTAATTATGGTTGCTCCAAAAAGTCCAGGAGTTAGAGTACGTGAAGAATTTCTTAAAGGCTCAGGAGTTCCAGCTTTAGTAGCAGTTTATCAAGATGCATCTGGAAAAGCTTGGGATGAAGTACTTGCATGGGCAAAAGCAATAGGTTCTACAAGAATTGGAGTAATAAAGACAACATTTAAAGAAGAAACAGAAACAGATCTATTTGGAGAACAATGTGTACTAGTTGGAGGTTTAATGGAACTTATAAAGAAGGCATTTGAAGTTCTTATTGAAAATGGATATCAGCCAGAATTAGCATATTTTGAAGTATTAAATGAAGCTAAACTCATTATGGATTTAATATATCAAGGAGGATTGGAAAATATGCTAAAAGGTGTAAGTGATACTGCAAAATATGGAGGATTAGTTTATGGCCCAAAAGTAATAGATGATCATGTGAAATCAAATATGTATAAAATACTTGAAAATATAACAAGTGGAAGATTTACGAAAGAATGGATGGGAAATCCTGAAGAAAGCTATAAGAGATTAAATGAATTAATGAATAAAATTAAAGAACATCCAATAGAAAAAACAGGAAAAGAATTAAGAAAATTAATAGGAATTGAAAAATAGAGGGAGAGCTGATGAGGGATTATCAAATCCAAAATAGTTGAAATTTATGATACTACATTACGTGATGGTGCTCAATCAAAAGATATAATTTTTTCACTTCAAGATAAATTAAGAATTACTTCAAAACTTGATGAGTTTGGAGTACACTATATAGAAGGAGGATGGCCTGGCTCAAATCCAAAGGATGAAGAATATTTCAAAAAAGTAAAAGAGCTTTCATTAGAAAATTCTGAAGTTGTTGCTTTTGGGAGTACTAGAAGATCAAATTTAAAAGTTCATGAAGATCCAAATATTGATGCATTAATAAAAAGTGATGTGAAAACTGTTACAATATTCGGAAAAAGCTGGGATTTACATGTAATAAGTGTATTAAATACAACACTAGAAGAAAATCTTAATATGATTTTTGATTCGATTTCCTATTTAAAAGAACATGGATTGAGAGTATTTTTTGATGCTGAGCATTTTTATGATGGCTTTAAGAACAATAAGGATTATGCTATAAATGTCTTAAAAACAGCAATTGAAGCTAAGGCTGATGTAATAATATTATGTGATACAAATGGAGGCACATTACCTCATGAATTTTTAGAAATAACAAAGGAAGTAAAATCTCTTGTAAATATACCCATAGGAGTACATTGTCATAATGATTCTGGTGTAGCAGTAGCAAATTCCTTACTTGGTGTAATAGCTGGAGCAACACAGATACAAGGAACAATAAATGGAATTGGTGAAAGATGTGGTAATGCTGATATATGTCAAATAATACCCGCTTTAGAATTAAAAATGGGCATTCATGCATTAAAAACATCAAAAGAAAAATTAAAGTCATTAAAACAACTCTCTCTCTATTTATATGAAATTCTTCATATGAGGCCAAATCCATATCAACCTTATGTTGGGGAGAATGCTTTTGCACATAAAGGAGGAGTACATGTAGATGCTGTATTAAAAAATAAAATTGCTTATGAACATATTTCCCCTGAAGAAGTAGGAAACATTAGATTATTTTCTATATCTGAATTATCAGGAAAAGCAAATATTATTGCAAAAGCAAAAGAATTTGGATTTGATATTAAAAAAGATGATCCTATTGTAGCAAATATCTTAAATAAAATAAAGGAATTGGAATATAAGGGATATCATTTAGAAGGTGCTAATGGAACTTTATATTTACTAATAGCAAAAGAACTTGGATTATATAAAAAATTATTTCATGTAATAAGATGGCGTACAATAAGTGAATCACATAATGGTGATACAACTGCAGAAAGCTCTATTAAGATTAGAGTAGGTGATAGGGAGATATTTGTTATAGCAGAAGGAAATGGACCAGTAAATGCACAAGATAAAGCTATAAGAAAGGCAATGATGGAATTCTTTCCTGAAATTGAAAAAGTTCAATTGATAAACTATAAAGTATCAATTGCAGATACTGCTCAAGGTACTGCATCATCTGTTAGAACATTTATAGAATTTACAGATGGAAAAACTAATTGGATTACTGTAGGAGTTTCTACAAATATATTAGAAGCAAGTAAGGAAGCTCTTATTGATGGATATGATTATTATCTACAAAGATTAAAGAGAAAAACTCAATAGTAACTTTTATAGTTTTTATTTACCAAATAACTTTGTGAATTAAAATGGATGATTTAAAAAAATACATAGAGGAAACAGTATATAAAATATTATTAGAAAATTTAAAAAAAGGAAAATTTTGTGCAAATCTAAAAATAGAAATAGACATGCCAATAGAAATAAAGGGAATAAAAGGAAGAGTAGTAGGTGAGATTACAATTGGAGATACATTGGAAATTCCAAAGGAAATAAAAACAGATAAAACTGAAGAAGTAAGCTTAAAAGAAATTGAAAATATATTAAAATCTCTTGGAGTATAAAATAAAGACAAGTTTTTAAGATAGTTTTATTTTATATTATCATGGGGAAAAACAATTCACAATGAAAATTAATATTTTATTATTAATATTATTATTCACTTCTACATTAGCCTACCCTATATTAGCTCAATCTAATAATATGTTTATAAAGCTTCAAAAATTTACAATCTATGATATTAATCGTGATTTTATATATGTGGAATACTCAGGAGAAGAAGATATCATAGTTTTAGTTGTAAAATCAGATCCTAATTTAAATATAATAAAACAAAGTATTGGTATGGGTCATGGTAATATCGCAATATATATTACTAATGCTTCATATAAGTCAGGATCATGTATAATTGCTTTATCTTCCAGCTCACCATTTTTATTGAATATAACATTAAGAATGGGAGATGTACCTTTACAGACTCAAACAATCTCTGTACCTGCTAATATTACATTACAAATGGAAATACCAATAGATTATGGTAGTTATCAACAACCAATATATACTTTTACTAATGTTTTATATATTCCATATTTTCCAATATGGATTCTTTTACCATATATGATTGTAATACCAATGTTTCTTATAACAGGCTATTTAGATAAAAACTCACTAAAAATTATAAGAAGACGTTGGTCTCAATTAGATACATTTGCTCTTATGATAAGATATTCTTTTTATGCATTCTTAATAATATTCATTATAGTAACTATTGAAATAATAGTAGAGTATGTTCTTATTAGGCTTAATATTTACTTAACAAATTTACATATAGGAGATTGGCTAATTTCATGTGCTTTACTTTCTTTATTTACTATAATTTATGGAATAGGAAAATGGAGGGGGTTATTTGAAAATGTCGATGGAGAAGAGTGAAGTTTTTTGGTGGATTAGAAAACCTATTTTAAGAAAATTATTATCTTTACCATTATACCTAGCTAATAAAGATTATAAGAAATGGAGAAATGCTAGATTAAACTCAAGAATTATCAAGAAGAGATTAACAGAAATAGATAAAAAATTTCCAAAGAAAAGAGAAGATCTTGTTGGAAGAGATAAAGAATATCAATTAATAATGAGTGCTATTGGTTATCATGTTATAAGAGATCCATCATTATTAGAAATATTTAAGGGGGCTCCTCCTCCAAAATTCTTTATACTTAAAGGTACAACAGGCTCTGGAAAAACATTACTTGCAGAAGTTTGTATAAGAGATGCCATAGAATATGGAATAAATAAAGGGGTTAATGTACAGCCAATAGTTGTCATGGGGAGCGATATATTCAATCCACTATATGGTCAATCAGTTATCAATTTATCATATATATTCAGGAAAGCAAAGGATACCCCAAGTGTAATATTCTTTGATGAATTTCAAAGCATAGGTATACGTGTAGAAAGACCAATGTATGGTGCAGACAGGGAAGATATGAGAGTACAAGATGCTTTTATTGAGCATATTAATAAAATACTAAATACATCTCAAAGAACCATTGTTATTGCTGCAACAAATAAATCTGAAAGTATTAGAGAAGATATTAGAAGAAGAGCTTACATTATAGATTTAGATCAAAATATTACAAGAGAAATGCTTCTTGCAGTTCTCAAGGCTGAATTAGAAAAATATGGATGGACTCATTTATCACCTAATGAGGTTTTAACAGTATTAGAAAAAGCTGTAAGCACATATAGACAAACACAACTTACACCTTTTGATATTATTGATGCATTTAATAGAATTAGAAGTAGAAAAATAGAGCCTTTAAGAGAGAAATTCTTCAAAAGAATAGTATCTAGTAAAAAGTCTATTCCAGAAGATCTGAAGATGTCAGTAACAATAGATGATTTCAAATTAGTTGCAAGAGAATTAAGAGGATATACAGAACAGGAAAAAAGCGATGAAGTTATGAGCTCGGTATTGAGAATAAAACCAGCAGTTAGTTATAAGGATATTGGAGGACTTTTTGGTATAAAAGAAAAATTATTCAAAATAATATCATTAAGTCTCTCTCCTGAATTAGCTAGTAAACTGAATTGGGTTCCACCAAAAGGCTTCTTATTATGGGGAGAACCTGGTTGTGGAAAAACATATCTTTCAAAGGCCATTGCAAAAGAAAATGATGCATCATTCTTTTATGTTCCTGCAGCTCAGCTTTTAATAAATGCAAAATGGGTTGGAGAACCTGAAAAAAATATAAGAGATCTATTTGCACTTGCAAGAAGACATGCACCAAGTATAATATTCTTTGATGAATTTGATGTTATTGCAGGAAAAAGAAGAGGAGATCCTATAAGTGATAGATTGACAGCACAAATATTAACAGAATTAGATGGTCTACAACCATTAGAAAATGTAATAGTAATAGCAGCAACAAATAGATTAGAAATGATTGATGAAGCAATAATCAATAGATTTGAACCATATGTAATAGAGATTCCTTTACCAAGAAATGATGCAGAACGTTTAGATATTATAAAAGTTCACTTAAGACACTATATTGCTCATCTTCATCCTGAAGTAACACCTGAAAAAATATTAAGTATATTAAAAAAGCATAAAGTAGTATCTCCAAGAGTAGTTAGCGAAATAATAAGAGAGGCAAATAGACTAAGATCACAAGAAGTTAATGCAGCTTTAGAGCTTATTAGAGGACAAGATAGATTAACAGAGATTTATAATTTATACAAAGAAGAAATCGAAAGATTAAAAGAAGTTTTAGGTACCTTAGATTATGAAGTATTGAAAGAAATCAGACCAGAAAATTATAAAATAAGACTTTATCATTTTGAAAAAGCTGCTGAAGAACTTGAAAATGAAATTGAAAAAGAAATAATAGATGCTCAGGAAAGTATGGTTTATGAGAAACTTAATCCTGGTGTGGCATTAGGTCTTGCTACAGACCCTCAAGGTAGAAAAGGAATAATATTAATAGTTGAGTGCTCTTCAAAACCAAATGGTAATGGTAAAATTGTAGTAACAGGAGCAGCTAAGACAGCAGTTGTAGGACCTGGCACAACAGTTGAAGATGTAAGTGTAATCGAAAGTGCTACAAATGTTATAGAATTCATTAAGAGATACATTTATGAGAAATTAGGAATAGATATTTCAAATTATGATTTTACATTTCAAGTTATAAGTCCACTTGAAGGAGCACCAGGAATGGGAGTGAGTGGTCCAAGTCTTGGTCTTGCTTTTAGTGTAGCTGCTATATCTGAACTTGCAGGAATAGAAGGAAGAAAAGATGTAGTTATGAGTGGAAAGGGTGATATAAAGGGAAATGTTGGTCCTGTAGGAGGAATGGGATGGCGAGGATCAGGAAAAATTTTAGCTGCTGTTCAAACAAAAAGGATAAAGATAAAGAAGTTTGTAGTTCCAAAATGGAATTATGAGCATTCTCCTGATGAAATGAATATACTTAAAGAAGAAGGAATTGAAGTTATACCTGTTGAAAAACAAGTAGAAGCCTGGCTTAGTATATTTTCATTAAGTGAAGAAGAACTACTAGATAGGATTGCTAAAAATATTGAATTGAAGTCCAACATTAAAGCAATATTAAGATGATTCATTATATAGTTCGATGATTCGTCCTAGAGAGTTTCTTTTATTATTTTTTT
>QNVI01000065.1 GCA_004348015.1 Thermoproteota archaeon
AAGAAGTTCTGCAGCTACTCTGGGATTAATTGCAAAAACTCCACTTTGCATTTTTACTCCTGCTGGTACACCAATTACTGGTATTTTCATATCAATTATATCAAGAATATCTCTTGCAGTTCCATCTCCTCCACAAAACACTATTATATCTAAATTAGATTCCAGCATATATTTTGCAGCAAATTTTGTATCTTCAGCAGTTGTTTTCCCTCTTTTACCAGGGATTAATTCATGATTTATATTTAATTTATTAAATATATCTTCACCCATTTCTCCAGGACAAGTCCAAAATTCTATAGTATTAGCTAATGATCCTAATGATTTTAAAAATTCTTCAGCTCTTTTTAAGGCTACTTTTTCAGCTCCAAGTTTTATAGCTTTTTCTAATATTTCTTCACCATCAGTTCCTTTAAGTCCTACAGCTCCTCCCATTCCTGCTATGGGATTTATTATAAATCCTACTTTTCTCATGTTTTCATTTCTTCAATACTTATCGTTATTTCTTCATCATCAATTTCCCAAACTTCTTTTAATTGACCACTTGGGATTTCTCCAATATGTACATCAATTTCCTTTGCTCTTACTTCATTAGCTATATCATTAATTCTCTCTTTAATTATTGTTAAAGTCTTCTCAGAAGTTACACCAATCCATGCTTTTATATATGCATCTACCTTTAAATCTAATCTTTTCCTCATTTCTTGTATTCTTCTTATGACATCTCTTATCAGTCCTTCAGCTAATAATTCATCATATTTAGTTATATCTAAGTATATCATTCCAAGACTGAATTTTCCTTCTTTAAAGTTCTCAGGAAGAATATGTTTTATCGTGAAATATTCTGGTTTAAGTTCAATTTCTTCATTATCAATTTTTATTATTATTGGCTTTCCTTCTTTTATTAAATTGAAAGCTCTATTTTTATCCATTGAATTAATAGCTTCTAATACAGCTTTACTTTTCTCTCTGAATACTGGTCCTATTACTGAAAGATTTGGTAAAATTTGAACTTCCTTTAATTTTTCTTCTTCCTTAGGAGATATTATCTCTAGACTTTTTATATTTACTTGATCTAATAATATATGTCTCAATTTTAATATTGCATTTTTTACATCATCATTATCTGTTGCTATTATCATCTTACTTAGTGGTTGCCTAATTTTTATTTTTGCACTTTGTCTTATTCCATAAGATACTTCTACAATCTCTCTTATTATTTTCATGAGATTTTCTAATTTTTCATCTTTCCACATATCAGATGATTTTGGCCAAGCTAATAAATGTACACTAATAGGCATTTGCCTAGTTCTAAACATTTCTTGGTATATTTTTTCAGAGATAAAAGGTATCATTGGTGCAATTAATTTTAAGAAATTAAATAGTACTTCATGAAGAGTAGTGTATGCTGCTATTTTATCATAATCATTATTTTCCTTCCATGTCCTCCTCCTTATTATTTTGATATACCATCTACTCAGATCTTCTTTCATGAAATTTTCTAATTCTCTTATTGCATTAAATACACATAACTTCTCTAATTCTTCTGTTACTTTCTCTGTAACATGAGTAAATCTTGATAATATCCATTTATCTTCATCTTTCAACCTATCTTTTATCTCTTCAATTTTGTAATTTTCTGGTGAAAATTTATCTAAGTTCATGTATAAACTAGCAAAATAATACGTATTCCAAAGAATATTCAAAAATCTTAAAACTTCATCTAATCCTTTCCATGTAAATCTTAAATCTTCCCACGTTGTAAATCCTAATTCATACCATCTTAAAGCATCCCTCCCATATTTTTCTATTACTTCTTCAGGATAAATTACATTTCCTAATGATTTATGCATGGCTCTCCCTTCTTGATCTATCGTAAAGCCATGCATTAATACTCTCTTATATGGAGTAGAATCAAAACCAATTATACCACAGATCATTAATGTATAAAACCATCCTCTTGTTTGATCATGTCCTTCAAGAACAAGATCTACTGGCCACCATTTTCTCAATTCTTCTTCATTATGAGGATAATTTAGTGAAGCAAAAGATGCTGCACCTGAATCCATCCAAACATCTAATACTTCTGGGATTCTTTTCATTTTACCTCCACATTCACATAATAATTCTACATTGTCTACCCATGGTCTAT
This sequence comes from Thermoproteota archaeon, assembly GCA_004348015.1. Lineage (GTDB taxonomy): Archaea > Thermoproteota > Methanomethylicia > Methanomethylicales > Methanomethylicaceae > WYZ-LMO11. The sequence goes on from QNVI01000065.1 coordinate 2,150, forward strand.
GTAAATCTATNTCTCCTTCAATTTTATTAATCATTTTTTCCTTTAATTCTTTTAAAGATCCTATAATCTCATATTTTTGACATTTCTCACATATCCATATAGGTATTGGTATACCCCAATATCTCTGCCTCGAAATTACCCAATCCTTAGCATTCCTTATCCAATTCCCAAATCTTGCTTTTCCTGCCCATTCTGGAACCCATAATACTTTTTCATTTTCTTCAATCATTTTATCTTTGATTTGTGTAACTTTTATAAACCATTGATCTGTAAGTCTTAATATGAGTGGTGTTTTACACCTCCAACAATGTGGATATCTATGCTTTGTTTTTTCAATTTTAAATAATAATCCCTTTTTAATTAGATCTCTTATTATTTCTTCATTTGCCTCTCTTACATATTTACCTATATATTTCCCTCCCTCTTCAGTGAATTTTCCTTCTTCATTTACTGGACTAAATTCTGGAAGATTATACTCTCTTCCTACTTCATAATCTTCTTCACCATGACCTGGCGCTACATGAACACATCCTGTACCTTCTTCTAAAGTTACATAAGTACTACTTAATACAACAAAATGAGCAGAGGAAAACTCTCTCTGTTTAGGCACCTCATCAATTAATGGATGTATATATCTCAACCATTCTAATTCACTTCCAGGAATTCTTTCTATAATTTCATATTTAATATCCCCAAGTACATACTTTACTCTTTCTTCAGCCATAATATAATATTCATTTCCTACTTTTACTTTTACATAAGTGAAGTTTGGATTCACCATTACTGCCAAATTTGCAGGAAGAGTCCAAGGTGTTGTTGTCCAAATCAATAAGTACTCATTTTCTTTTCCTTCAATTTTAAATTTCACATAAATAGAATCTTCTTCTATTTCTCTATACTCTTCTGTAACTTCATATCCTGCTAATACTGTTTCACATCTTGGACACCAATGTACAATTTTCTTTCCTTTTGATAGTAATCCTTTTTCATGAGCTTTTTTTATTAACCACCAAACAGATTCTATATAATTATTATCTAATGTTTTATAAGGATGATTCCAATCCATCCAAATTCCTAAGTTCTTAAATTGATTAGTTGCAATTTTTAGATTATCAAGTGCATATTGTCTACAAGCATTAATAAAATTATCAATTCCTCTTTCTTCTATTTCCTTTTTACTTTTTATTCCCAATTTTCTTTCTACTAATACCTCAATTGGTAAACCATGCATATCGAATCCTGGTTGATCTCTTACATCATATCCTTTCATTTTTAAAAATCTAATATAAACATCTTTTAAGATTTTATTCCATGCCGTTCCTACATGAATTGGATTTGTAACATAGGGAGGTCCATCTAGAAAATAGAATTTCTCACCTTTTCTATTCCTAGTTTTCTCAGGTATTTTCTCTTCTTCCCAAAATTTCATTATTTCTTCTTCAATTTTTTTGAAATCATATTCTTTATTAATTAGGCCTATCATTTTGGTCACTATACTTTTGAAATATTTAAACCAAACAGTTTAAATTTTTCCTCTTTCAAAAATTTTATGTTTAAGATGATAAATATGAAATTTATGATTAGTAAAATAAATAAGAAAGATATTATTGTGTATGCATTATTATTGGGCATTATTATATTCTCAGCAATATTACGAATTCTCCCTATGTTTTGGGGAGTATATCTAGATGAATTTGATCCATACATACATTATAAAGGAGCTATGTATATACTAGAGAATGGTTTTTCAGCATGGTTTTCTTGGTTTGATCCTACTAGATGGGCTCCATGGGGCACAAATGTACCTTCTCAAGCACAGTTAGGTCCTCCATTCACTGGTGCTATATTTTATCTTTTTTTAAAACAAATTGGAATAAATATATCATTAATGGAAGCTTTAGCAATATTTCCAGTAATTTCCGGAGCAATTCTTACTTTTTTAATTTATATATTGGGAAAGGAACTTGTAAATAGGTATGCAGGCTTATTTGCAGCATTTGTTTTTGCAATCGATCCTACTTCATTACAAAGGACTGGATTTGGATTTTTTGATACTGAGGCTACAGGATTATTAGGAATGCTATTATCAATTATATTTTTTATTAAAGCATTAGAAAAAAGAACAATTCCTTATGCTATAATATCTGGACTGTCTCTTGCTTATATGACATTATGCTGGGGAGCTTACTTATATCCATTAAATCTTTTTGCCTTATACACTATATTAATGGTGATTATTGGAAGATGGAGTAAGCAACTTTCATTAACAATAACTATAGTTTCATCAATTACTATATTTGCCATGGCGTTAGCCCCAAATATTGGGCTATCAACTGCTATTTCCCCATCTACTGCTGCTCCAATTTTTGCATTTATTTTATGCTTAATAATGTCTTTTACATCTTATATTGAAGATATTAATTTAAGAAGGAAAGTTTCTATTGGTAGTGTTATTTTCATAATAGTTATTGCTATAATTGTTGTATTTAGTGGATTACTTGGTCCTATTGCTGGTAAATTTTTAGTATTTATTAATCCATTTGTAAGAACTGAAGCACCTATAATCAGTACTGTTGGTGAACAATTTCCTGCAACTTGGGCAACTTTCTTTAGTAACTATCATATACTCACAATTTTAGCTCCTGCAGGTGCTTATTTTGCAATAAAACGAGCAAATAATAAAGATATTTTTATAGTATTATTTGCATTAATGGCAATATATGGTGCTGCAAATTATGTGAGATTACTAATTATAGTAGCACCTTCTCTTGCAATCTTAAGCGCTTTAGCTTTAGATTCTATTCTTAGTCACATGTTCACTAAAAAAGAGGAAACAAAAAGTAAAAAAGCTCGTATAAGACAATTAGGAAAAATTTATGCCATTATTTTAATTGTAATAGTAGCCATAGGCTTTATTCCTGCTGTAAATGCAACAAGACTAGCAAATAGACCTGTTATGTTGCTTTCTTCAGCAACAGGAGCTGCTACTGTTGTTACTGATTGGATAGATGCATTAAATTGGATGCGTGATAACATTCCATATAATAGTATAGTAGGTTGTTGGTGGGACTATGGATATTGGATAAATGTTGTTGCAAATAAATCAGTAATTGCTGATAATTCAACTACAAATAGCACTCAAATAAAATTAATTGCAGAAGCTTTTTTGAATGACGAAGAATATGCATTGAATATATTTAAAGCAATGCGAGTTGAATATGTTGTAGTTTATGAACCTTGGATCCTTCTAAAGACAGAACCACAAATAGCATTACCTCCATGGAGTGTTATTGGGGATTTTGAAAAATCAACAGCAATGATGGCTATTGCTGGATATAATACTTCTGATTATATAGCTACATTACCACTGAATATAGGAGGAAAAGTAATGAATTGGCCTTTGCCAATTGGACCAAAAGCACAGAATACTTTATTGTATCAATTATTATTCTATCCTTTTAGAGAGGGATATAGACAATTACTTGGTATTAATATTGAAGAACCAAAGTACTTCCAGCTTGTATATCATTCAAATAATTACTGGGTACTCATATACAAAATAAATTATCCTGATTTAGAATCACACTGAAAATCTTTCAATGATAAAATTAATGCTAATCTATACTTACTATATTTATTTTCAGGAGAAAATCTTGCTGGATGTGGATTTTTAAGCTGTCCACCACAATATGGGCATTTATCATCTCTTAAAGTATATTCTCCACAAGAACTACATTTTTTCATCTTCATTTTTTCACCTTACAAAATTTCCTGTTCCACCTAATTGTGTTATTTTGGTTATTATTCTATCAATACTTTCTTTTAATACATTTTCAGCAGTTTTATAATCTCTTGCAGTTACTTTTATCCTATATTTTGGAGCTCCTAAATAAGTAATTTCAACTTTTGCATCCTTATTATTGATCTCTCCTGAGAGTAGAGCTTCTTTAATATCTTCAATACCTTTTGGTTTTGTGGAAGTTAATGTTAATACTCCTGATACTTCTACTAATGGAATTTCAATATGATGTTTTGCAATTTCATATATTACATCTGCCCATTCTTTTTTTATTCCCATATCAGTTAAAAATTTTGGTCCATTTATTACAGTAGCTTCTAATACAGCATAAATCTCTCCATATTGATCTTCTAAGGGTATAGCAATTTTATTAATAGCTTCTGATAATGGTATTTTAAGCTTATTGGCAATCTCTTCAAGGATTTTCTCAGATTTTTTAAATCTCTTCCACTGAATTAATTTTTCTTTTCTTTCTCTATCTGTTACTTTTTTTAATGATAAATCTATATGTCCTTTTTTTTCATCTACACGAATTACTTTTAATACAACTTTTTGTCCTTCTTTTATAAAATCTCTTATATTCCTAACCCAGACTGATGCGACTTCCCCTATTGGTATATATCCTATTTTATCAAATTCATCCAACTTTACATAAGCTCCATGATCATATATTTTTACAGGTGTAGCAACTACAAGTTCGCCCAATTCGGGGAATTCTCTTTTTTTAAATGGCAAATATTTCACCGTTAGACTTCTTTTATCTTTTCAGTTAGTATTTTTGCTTTTCCTCCTGTCGGTCTTACTAATTCTCTACCACATATATTACATTTAACTACAATAGAAGCATGAGAAAATGTCACTTGTTCATTACCACAATCTGGGCATTCGATCTTTATAAATTTGGTTTTTGGCATTGGTGTTAAAACTTCTCTTTTTCTCAAAATATTCACCTCATACAATTTCTAACTTCTTTAATCTTATTCCTTTTCTCTGATTTTGATAACCACAAACTTTACACTTAAGTTTAATACTTAACTTCTTAGTTGTTTTTGCAAATCTTTTCTGTACTGGTTTTCTTGAGCTTCCATATCCTTTCTTTTTTCTTGCATATCTTCTTGCTCCTTCAGCTAAAGCTCTTTCTTTTCCTTTTTTATATAATGTAACAGTATGAATAGTATGTGTTTTACATCTGGGGCAGTATGTATTTATTTCCTTTGGGACTTTCATATTATTCTGGCCTCCTATCTATTGGAATAGCTACACCTCTTTTTATTAATACCTCTGCATTTTGTGATGGTAGTGAAACCACATCTTCTGCTTTATAGGGACCATAAGTCTTCCCATCTATTCCAATAAATGATGAAACATCTTGAAGAATTCTTACTAATATTCTTTTCGGACTTTCTGTCTTTTTTTCAAGTAATATTATAAATTCATCAAATATATCAATAGCTGATTCTATCGATTTTAGAACAATTTTTTCTTTTCTTATTTTTATTATTTTTTCTAATAATAATTTTACTCTTTTTATTTCAATTTCATTTAATTTTCTTAAACTTTCTCTATCTTCTTTCAATTTTTCTAAATAAATCTTCATTTCTTCTATAAAATTCTGAGGGATCTCTTGTAATTCTTTATTATTTTTCTCGTTTAACCAGATTTCAATTAATTTTTTATACATTAATGTGCCAACTCCGCAGCACCTTTACATAAAAGATAAATCCCCAAACTTTTTGGCACCTCTATTTCCATATCTTTTATTGGTCCAATTTCATAATCTTCTATTCTTATTTTTGGTATTTCTTTTACATATATTTTCATCTCTCCAGATTTAAATACGACAGAATCTTTCAGAGGATCAAATTTTTCCAAATCATTATATGATAATCTACAAACTTTTAGCCCTGTTTTCCCATGTAAACTATTTGGATATCTTATTAGTCTTTTTATATCAATAGTAACTCTTTCATCAATATTACATAGAATATCTTTAATAGCAATATTGATAATTTTAGTAATTTTCCCAATTCCTACCTTATTTAGCCCAATCCATGATGATGGATTAGACATTATACCCTCAAGAATCTTCTCCTTATTTCTTATTATAATTTCTGCACTTTTACCAATAATGCTTCTTAATTCTTCTAATGTACATTTATTTATATATTCATAAAAAGCTCTTGCAATTCTCCCTCTCCATCCTGGATCCTTAGGATCTGGTCCTATTATCGAACCATTACCTCCTATTTTAAGACCATGAAGTCTTGGTTCCAAACCTATTCCTTTTACATAATCTACAATTTCTCTTCTTCCATCATTACTTAATTTTTTAAAATTTTCAGATAATACATGAATATGATATCCTCTATGTCCTGAAAAACATATTTCTATATCTTCTATTTTTATTCCAAAATCAGGAATTAAATATTCATCAATTAGCTTAAATACCTCTTCTTTTGCTACATTAAGACAATTTTCACATATCCATGAAATTAGTTCTATTTTTTTCTGTCCACAATTTGGACAACTTTCAGGTGTTTGTCCAATTCCCTGAAAATTACAATTTAAACATTTCCATTTATCATGATTTACTTTACAATCAGTTGGTATATGATCAGCATCAACATCAAATATTAAATCAGCTCCTTCCCAACCCTTACTATTCATATCAGTTGCATGAGGCTCCCTATAATATGCTGATGAATAGTATAAATGTAAAGGAGTATTTTTTTCTATATACTCTTTTAAAGTCTTTGGATTATTAAAGCTCATATGTCTTATCATTATATCATTTTCAAAAGGAATAATTGCAATTTCTCTTTTACTCAAATCCTTAATGAATAAATCTTCTTCACTCAAGTCCTTATAATATTTTTTAAATTCATACATTATTTCTTTTAAATTATCTCTATACATTTTTCTTTTTCCTCATTATTTTATAATATTGTAATGGATGCTTAATTTTTTTACAGATCTCATTAGGTTCTATACAAATTCCAAATGATTTAAGTACTTCACATTTTGGTGGAAGATACTTTGTTTTTGAACCTATCATTCCAGCAATATGTTGTATTTGATATCTTGCTTTATTTTCATCAAAATCTGCTACTTTTCTAAAATACTCTAAGATTTCCTCCACACTCATTCCTATATTTAGTAAAAATGATGTTACTGTAAATCTGGCCATATGGGAAATCGCCTTACCACTTTCCATATCTTTAATTATATAAGAAATACAAGGTGGCAACTCTTCTTTTACTGGGGCACGAATTTCTTCATATTCTTCTTTTATTTCTTTCTTTTTTATTTTACTCTCAAATATTTCCGCTTTACATAGAAGTTGTTCTGGTAATTTCAATCTCTTAATTTCTTCTTCTTCTGATTTTTTTATTATTTTATTTTTTACAGCCTCTGAAATTAATCTTGCAATTTTTGTTTTTTTCAAATATACTTTTCCATTATCTAAATATGAATTTATGAGCTTCCATTCTTTAGCTTGAAATCTTGGGGATATTTCAAGAAATTGTTCGATTGGAATTATAAAATTATCTTTAATTATTTCTAAATTCCAATCGAAACTATCTTTTGCAATTTCTATTATCTTATGATCATCTTCCATAGCAAGCATTTCATAATATAATTTTTGTTCACTATTCGCAAATCTTCTTATAAGCCATGAATTTTTAAGTCCATATATTAATACAAGAGCAACAGCATATGATAATATTTCTTTTTCAGGATCATACAAGTCTATCTTAATTAACTTACCTTCTACAGCAAATTTAATTCTTTCTAAAGCTCTTTCTACAATATCACTATATTTATCTGTAAAATCATTTATACTTAGATTTAAGCTNTCTATATATTCTGAGGCTCTTTTTAAAAATGGATACTTTGCTAAATCTTCTTTTGTAAGCATCTAAAATTAAAAAGTAATAAAAAGTATTAAGATTTTCGGATTACTCTGCCTCCATTCTTGGAGCTAGATAATATGTTATTTTTCCACCAGTCAAAAGACCAAAATCCATTCTTAAGGGCATATCTGTTGAGAACATTAGTATGCACACATCAGATAAATCTGCTGCTGACATCATTTTTTTCAAGTATGATAAAGTATATAATGCATGTACACTTTCCTTCAATTCAATTGAAAGAAGTTCTCCACTATCTTTAGTTATTTCTACTTCTACTTCTCCTCTATCTCCACTTGCACTTATTCTTAAAATTTCATCTTCAGCAGAAATTTTTGCAAAATCACTTACAACTTCAGCATCTTTTATAGCATCTTCAAGTGCTGAAGCTAATAATTTCACAGTTGCAGAGAATGTTATATTTGGGATTGATAGTTCTTCTTTTCCTATATCTAATAATGGCATTGAGAATGTTCTTGTAAATTTTCCTTTAAATTTAATTTTTAATCTTGCCTCATTTTCTCCTTTTTCTAATTCTAATTTATCACTCGAAGATGCTCTTTTCATTATTTTCTTAAAATCATCAAAATTCACACCAATGAATTCTTCTTTCGTACATTCATAGTATTCAAATGCAGATTTTGGTATATCTAGGTCTATCATTGCTATTCTTGAAGGATCCATGGCTCTCAATTTAATTCCATCTGAATTTGCTACAAACACTCCTTCTTCTACCAAAGCACATATTGATTCTATTATGTCCTTCCAAATTTTACTATCTGGAAATACAGCTTTAAACATAAATATCCCTATATTATAAATAGACTAATTCAATTTATTTATTTTCTTTTTTATGATAAAAACCTACTATATAGAGGAATCAGATTGTTTAATTATCTGATAAAAACCTACTAATAATTTTCAGATATATTATCATAATTTTATAAAATCATTATAAAATCATTTAAAGTCCCGACTNTAGTCCTATGATAACTTACTCGTATTCTCGCCATGTATGTCCACATTTTGTACATCGATAAAATCTAGTTGGGGGCTCATCAGCTCTTCTTGTTTGCATCATCCAGTAATATGCCTCTTTATTACCACATTTACTACATTCTGCTTTTGTCTTAGGAAGTATTTTTTCTTCAGAGGAATCAGATTGTTTAATTATCAGGGTCTCTTTTGATGTAGTAATTTTTTCAACTATTTTCTCTTCAATATTACAAGCATTTTTTATATATCCACATCTTCTACATACGAGTACATTTTTCTTTTTATCAAATACCAGCAAGTTTCTACAATGTGGGCAAAATTCCAATATTATCCCCTTCAGAAAATCAAAAAATTCAATAATTTTAGCTTATCGGTTTTAACCATTTTTTAATTCCTTCTATTATTACCTTAGCAGAATCAATATTTCTTTTACATATTCTCATAATAGGCAAATCACTTTTATCTCCAAAGATTTTTCTTATATTTTCAGTAAAATAAAATCCACGAATTTCATAATAATATCCTTCTTCCATCAACCATGAAATTAATTCATCATAACTTTTAATTCCCCTCTTTATACATATTCCATTTATCCAACAACCTCTAAATATTATAGCAATAATTATATTGTGATTTATACAATCTACAAAGGCTACTCTTGTCTCTTTCTTCAATTTCTTCCACCATAATATAAATGTTCAACTCAGATAAATTATCCTCTGGAAAGTTATATTTGATCTTCATATAAAAAATAATATCTTAAAATTTAAAATCTTCATTATAATTTAAATAGACCTTTTAATTTCTCTTGTAATTCTTTTGTTTCTTCTTCAATTTTTTGTATAGCATTAATTAAAGCATCCTTTGGATTTTCTTCTCCATCTGTATGTATTACTAATCTAATTCCACCAGTAATTGGATGTAGTACCCTATAGCCTGCTAATTTTACATGTTTATCTTTCATTAAGTAGCTTCTCAATAGATTACCAATTGTATGATCTTCTTTTTCAAATTCTAATTCAAGTAATTTATCATCGTATTTAATTACTTTTATAGTCATGTTTTTTCCTCTCTTATTAAGTAATATAATGATATCTTTTTATTTACAAATATTTTATCTTTACTACAGTATANTCTTCCTCTCTTTAATATCAATTCATGACCACATTTTGGGCATGTAGAATATATTACTCCAAGCTCTTTTTCCGCAATATTTAATTNATATGGTGGCCACGATGTTATTACTTTTGCTAATATCCAATCGCCTATGCCAATTGAATTAAATATTGAACGTACAATTCTTTTTGATATTTGAGATATATGAAGCACTCCAGTCATTGGTCTTTTTAGATCTCCTTTATTTCTTATTCTTACTATGTCTACTGTTGCGAAATCATCTTTTACAAAGCTAACAATAATACCTTCAATAATATCTCCACATTCTGGAATTATTGGTTTTGATATCGGTTTTACAGATATTTTCTTTTCCTTTTCATCTATTATTAAATTTCCTAAGCTTAGGGAAAATATTTTTCCTTTATCTATATATACTCCACTTCCAGGTATATATTCTTCTTCTACTCCTACTTCCTCACCAGGAATTACTATACGATGACTCATGATCCCTTCCTCGATATCTTATAAAGATCTGCTCTAAATGTATAGAACTTCTTTTTATGAAATTGATAGGTGTGGGGTAATTTTATTTTTAACGGAACAATCTCTTCAATTTTTGCATTATTATCATTAATAAACTTAATCATAAATTTTCTTACTCTCTCTCCTCCTTTATGTAATGAATATATTTTCGGCGCTATTCTAAGTCCAGCAATTATAAATATCCTATCCGCACCTCTTCTTCTTACACCAAAAGGTGGATTCTGAATAACAATATCTCCTTTTATTTCAATATTTCTTACATCTCCAACAATGAAATCTATTTTATCTAATACTCTAAGTTCATAAGCATTTTCTCTAGCATACTTTATTGCTTTTTTATCTATATCTACTCCAATAACATATTTTGCACTTAATAATGCAGCACCTATACTAAGAATTCCTGTACCACATCCAAGATCAATAACTATCTTATTTGATATATCTTTATGACGAAAATTGATATACCATAATATATCAGCAGCTATTGATGCTGGAAGCTTATATTGTTCTAATGATAATATAGGAGATTCAAACGATTTTATTTTTTCTAATTCTATTTCTAATTCTGTTTTAGAGGAAATCAATTCTTTAACACCTTTATAAGCTCATAAGCCTCTTCTATGTTCAATATAGGTTTTTTGAAATTATCTCTATTATCAATGGAAATTCTTGGACAACCAGTCACTATAAATACATCAATATATGTAAAAGAGGAAATCTCATCCCAATTAACATTATCAGAGATCAATAATGTAACTTTTTTCCCTTTCTCTTCTAATTTATATTTTAAATCTAATGCAATTTTTTCATTAAATTGGCCTCTTCTACTTACTAATACTATCCCAAAGTTTTTTACATTTTTTGCATTATGAATCGCCCACCATCTTTGAGCTATTACTCTTTTCTTAAGTTTCTCAATATCTCTTATTTCATTTCTATAAGGATCTGCTATGAATAGTGGTTTATCTATTGCCATAGCAATTCCAAGAGCATGAAAATCTCCTCCTCCTAAATATAGTACCACATCTACTTTTTCAGAAATTCTTAAAGCTCCATCAATTTTACATCCAAGAACTAATCCCTTGCTTTTCTCATCAATTATTACTTCTAATCCATGAGAGTTGATTATTCTTGAGAAAGCCTCTATATTCTTTAAGTGCTGATAATTTGTTACCAATCCTATTTTCTTGAATCCTCTTTCATATAAAAATTTAGTAGCTTTCTCAGCCAATTCCTCTATGCTTCCTAAGTAATTAGCTGTAATATATACTGTAGGAATTTCTTCTTTTTCTACGAATTTATCATGTCCTATATGAATAAGCAAATCAAAATTATACTCTTTACCAATATAATCTGCTATATAGCAACTACCATAACATGGGTCTGTAGAAAATACTATTAAAACATCTTTTAATGAAAGATATTCTAATATTTTAGAAGCATATGGTTTTAATCCATCTGGTAATTGAATTAATACTTTTTTTGCATTCCTATTAGTAATTTCCTCTAATATCTTCTCTATGTCAATATCATAAGGAATATCAAACTCATTTATTTTCATAAGTTATTCATAAATTAAAATAAAAATCATTCTAATATTCTTGATGGCATAGGAAGTTTAGAACTTGCTCTTCTTAATGCTTCCTTTGCAACTTCTACTTTGTCCTCTGGTACATAAACCTCTATAATTGGCTGAAATGGTTTTACTCTAGCAGCTCTACTTACAGGTTTACCAAATGCTTTTCTCATACCATCTTGAAGTCTATCAGCACCAGCAAAAGCCATCATTTTATTTTCACGTAATATATGATGAGGAAATACTCTTATTCGCATATAATAGTTATTCTCTCCTATTTTTGCACTTAAGTACTTTGTTGTTATAATTCTTGCAGCCTCAAGTGCATTATGTCTAATCTGTCCAGCCTCTAAAGGTACTAAAGTTAATTTCTTATTAAAGTTACCTTTTGGGTTTCCATATTCAAATCTTGTAATCTTGGGTTGTGGTATTGATTTTATATATTCCAATCTAGTATATGGAGGAGTATCAAAATACCTATAACAATGTGCAGGTCTTTCAGGCATATTTGTCCCCAAAGTTTATGAATCAGTTAAATATTTTAGTCTTTCTATTTAATGAGCGATTTCTATTACAACAATTTCTTCAAATAAAAATTTTCTATTCATAACTATCTTACCTTTAAGTCCCATTTTATTTATTAAATTTAGAGACTCTTCTATATCATTAATTGTAGATTGAATAAAAAGAGCTTTACCTTCTTTTTTAAGGAATTTACCAACATTTATTATAAATTTATCGATAATTTCTCTTCCTTTTTTGCCACCAGTCCACGAGATATCCATAGGTTCTTCTTCCCATAGATAAGGAGGATTCATTGTTATTAAATCAAATTTTACTTTTCCCAATGGACTAAACAAATCACCAACTATGGCATTTAATTTATCATAGACTAAATTTATTTTAAAATTTTCACATGTATTTTTTATTGCAATCGGATTAATATCTATAGATGTAACTGATTTCACTCTATTAGCAATACATAGACCAACTATTCCAGTTCCACAACATAAATCTAAAACATCTCCTGAAGCTATTGGCATTACTGCATCTATTAATAAATATGAATCTTCTGCAGGCTCATAAACTCCTGGAAAAATAATTATTCTCTTTCCCATGAACTTTATTTCTTTCACTTTCTCTCTTTTATAATATTACATAAATAAATAAATTCTTCTGGTTTAATTTCAAATACTCTCTTTTCTAATAACTCTTTATCTATCATATTTAGCAATTCATTATAATTCATTTTATTAATCTTACAATATGTATCAAGTGCTATCTTTAATTTTCTTCTTCTTTGTGAAAATAATATTTTTAATATATCCTCCAAATTATTCCAATCTACATTATGCTTCTTCTTTCTTATCTTAACCACTGTAGTGAAAACTTTTGGTTTTGGATAAAAGCAATCTGGTGGAAAGTCTCCTACTTTTTCTATATCTGCCATTAGACTCATAGCTACACTTAATCTTGAATAATCTTTATCTCCTGCTTTTGCTAATAGTCTATTAGCAACTTCTTTTTGATATGTTAACACAGCTAATTTAAAATCAACTTCAGAAAGAATTTTGAATGTAATTGGTGTAGAAATGGAAAAAGGTAAATTTGATACGATCTTATCTACAGTAGGGAAATTAATCTTTAATGCATCCCCTTCTATTATTTCAATATTCCTCTCTTTTTTTAATATTTTTAATAATACTTTAATAGCATTTTTATCCTTCTCTATAACGATGACTTTTCCTGCTAATTTCGAAAGTCTAAGAGTTAATGTTCCAATTCCTGCTCCTATCTCAAGTATAACTTCATTAGGTTTAATTTCTGCTGCTTTTATAATACTATTTATCATTTCTTTATTTATTATATAATTTTGACCCAATCTTCGCTTTGGTTTTATATCATATTCTCTTATTATCTTTAAAGTCCATTTTAATAAATCCTCTTCCAATATTTTTTCCCTTCTAGTAAAAATACTCTTTATTTTGATATATGTGGTTTTGTAAAAATATAATATTTATCTTCATTTTTTAATTCCATTATAATCCTTTTTACTATCATTTTTTTAGGGTCTAGTATATGTAATCTTTTTTGAATATCCTCAAAACTTGAAAAAGGTGTTTTCTTTCTTTCTTCTATTATTTGCCACATAAGTTTTTTACCAACACCTGGAAGTAATTCCAATGAATGCATTCTTGTGGTCAAAGGTCCAGCATTATTAAAAAAAGCTACAAATCTCTCTTCATTTTTACTTACAATGATTTCTACAATATTTTCTAATTCTTCTTTTGCTGTTTGAGTAAGTTCTTCATACGTTATTCTCCTTTTTACATGGGCAATTTTAATTCTTTCATGTTTTCCAATAGCAACACGTTCTCCAATTGAAAAATTCATACCAGGGAGAGGAACCAATTCTAGTAAAGTAAAATAGTACTCTCCAATAGCTTGAAGTATGGGCTCTCTTTTGTAAAAAGGCTGGGCTCCTCTTAATTGCCCATATGGCAGATAGTCTAAAACATAAGCATATTCTTCATAGCGTTTTGTACTTTCATCAGTCATTTTATTCCCTCATAAAAATATATTTAAATTTAAAAAAATAAGTCTATAGTATTTATTAAAATTATTGTCTAAAAGAATTAATTATAGATAATATCTTTTCCAATTCAGAAGGTAGAAAAACTCTATTCTCTGCAGATAATATTGTCCTAAGCTCATCAATGGTCTTTGGCATTATATTTACTATTTGAGCAGCAACTATTGATGATATTCCTTCTATTTCTAATTTTTTCATAAGTTCTTCTGCTTTATTTGCATCTAGCTTAGATAATTTAGTAACATAATCATAGGCAACTTTTTGTAGATAATTTAATCCTCCTTCTTTCTCTCTTTCTTCAAGTAATTTTTTAACTTGAGGAAATGTAAGGATTTTTTCTTTTATTATTTCTTTTGGCATCTATTTTCCCTCTACTTCTAAAGGAACAATATGTTCAGGTCTAGCTATAATTGTTTTTTCATAATCTCCCATAAGAACCTTTATGACATATGCTCTTCCTCTTTTTCCCATAATAATTCCAGTTTTTCCATGGAATCTCCTATGAGGCATTCCCTTTACAAATGAAGGGTCTATTTTAATAACAACTTTTTCTCCTTCTTTATATTCTCTTAAAATCCTAGTAATTGGATTCCACTTCTCTCTTATTCCTTTTCTAAGCAGCTTTCTCGTTCTATTTCTATAACCCAAAGAATGTTTCATTTTATATATCCTCCTTTACAGATATTACATCAAGTTCAATACATTTTGCATCTGCACCTAAAACTTCAGCTATACTTGGTTTTGTTCTTCCTCCATCCCCTGATACCAACTCCTTCACATAAAGCCCTCCCTGACACCTTACTATTAGTTCTATCATTCTCTCACCTATTTTCTTAGTTTTAATCTCATATACTTTTTTCTTTCTTAATTTATCAGCCCTACGATGTAACACTCTAGTTGGAGTATATTGATTAATAGTACACTCATTAAAACTTTTCTCTATTTTTTCAAGGTCTTCTTCACTTACCTCCCTACTTACCTCAACTAAAACTCTATAAGTTTTTTCAGCTATTTTAGCTTTCTCTTTGAGCTTTCTTACTGTGTTTTTATCTGAATATGTTAATCCAAGTACTTCTATCATCCCATTAGCATTTTTATTGATCTCTTTTTCTAGCAATTCTAAATTTAATTTTCTTATTACAGGTTCTTTTACTTCAATCACAAATGGTCTTCCATTGCCTAAGACTGTAGCATCTACATCTTCTCTTCCTGCACCGTGGAATTTTGCAGTTTTACCTTTTGTTGCTTTTAATATAGGCTCAGCAATGAGCTCCTCAACTGAAGTAGGATACATTTTTCCTGTCCAATTACATCTTTCACATCCTCTTCCTCTACATCTACTACAATACCATTTTGATTGAGGTATTCCTCTTACAAGTTTTCTATATCTACCAAATATGTAAATTGGCATAGGCTTAATAGATACATTGAATACTGGTAATTCAACAATAATTACAATGTCTGGATTTTTGAAATTAACACTCTTACTAGTGATTTTCGATATTATCTTTCCAATTTCTCTACTACATTCCATACGTATAGACTCTCCAAATTCTATTCCAAATTCAGAACGAATTTTATCCTCTCTTTCAACTACATCACCTGAAATTCTTACACCAACAAGAAATGTATCATATTCGTATTCACTAATTCTTTTTATAATTTCCTTTGCATATTCTTCTAGTCTACTCATGAAATTTTCACAAATATAACATTTGAAATCTTCTATTTGCAATCCAATTATCTTATTGGCAGGTTGAAAAGCTCCATTAATAGCTAAAATCTTAAGATTTTCTTCATCCCCTTTTATAAAATCTAAATGTCCTTCTAAAGCCAAAACAAGTTTTATTGCATATCCTCTTTCTTTATTTGTTATTCCTTTCAGTAAACCACCAAATTGCCTTCCTAGGCAATTATCACAAAGAGGATACTTTGAAAGTATTTCCTTTGCTTTTTCGATTATCATTATAATTCACCTTTATCTATCTTATTATTTATTATAACTACTAATTGATCAGGATAAAGATCAGTTTTTCCAATCTTAAAAGGTACAAAATTTTTTAGTAATATGCATAAATTTTCAATTTTTGGATAACCAAAAATCATAGAAAAATTTTCTCCTAGTTTTTCAGTCTTTCCATGAGTAGATGAATAAAAAAATTTAGGTGATGGTAAGTTATTTAAAAAGTCTTCAACAATAATTTTTCTTGCAATAACTCCAGGAAGAATTCTACTTTCTTTTTTACTATCGATTCTTAGTAATCCTGATTTTAATATTCCAAGAATTGATTTCTCATCTGGCCTCACGTTCTTCATACTTTTTCCTTCAAAGATTATACATACTTTATTATCAAAGATTATGTATGTACAAACATCTTTTCTCAAGTTATGAGAAAGCATCATAGCCCCTACTATAAATCTTGTTATAATTCCTATTTCATCATAATTTATAAATTTAGAGGAAGTTAAAAGAAAAAATCTTCTCAATATTATATCATCCAATTTTGAATATTCTTTTCATTCCTTTCTGTTTTTTAATTATTTGTTTTATGTACTTTTTACTAATTTTATATTGATCAAGTAATTCTCTTACATCTTTTGTGGTAGTTCCAGAACCTCTTGCAATTCTTCTTATTCTAGATCCGTCTATGATATTTGGATCGAGCAATTCTTCCTCAGTCATCGATTGCATTATTACCATCCATTTCTTTAACTTATCCTCAGTAACATTCATTGCTTCTTTTGATATGCTTAATCCCATACCTGGAATAGATTGAAGAATTTTTCCTAAAGGTCCTAATTTTTTAATTGCCTGTAATTGTAAATAAAGATCTTTCAATGTGAACCTACCTGATGCTATAGATGTCATTAATTCCTTTTCAGTTTTTTCTATAGATTTAAATTTCTCAATAAGATTTTCAATATCTCCCATTCCTAATAATCTTCCAACAAATCTTCTTGGATTAAATACTTCAATATCTTCAATGTATTCTCCTGTGCCTATGAATTTTATTTTTGCTCCTGTTAATGCTACTGCTGATATTGCTCCTCCGCCTTTTGCCGATCCATCAAGTTTTGTTAGAAATATTGAACCTATTTTAGTTGCTTTATTAAAAGCCTCAGCATGTTGAGCTGCTTGCTGTCCTATAGTAGCATCTAACACAAGCATTATTTCATCAGGTTTTATAACCTCACTTATTTGGCGCATTTCATCAATAAGAGTAGTTTCATTTTTATGTCTTCCTGCAGTATCGATTATTATAATTTCTATTCCTTTTTCCTTAAAGGTCTTTACACCATTCATAGCTATTTTTATAACATCCTTTTCATCCTTCTCTCCATAGAATGGAACATTAATTTTTTCAGATAATTGTTTTAATTGATCGTAAGCTCCTGCTCTAAAATTATCTGCACAAATAAGTCCAGTAGAATATCCTTGATTTTTAAAAAACCAAGCAAGCTTTGCTGCACTTGTTGTCTTTCCAGATCCTTGAATACCTATAAGCATTATTACATTTGTTTTATTTTTATCATACTTTATCGGTTCTACTTTTTCTCCTCCTAATAGCGATACTAGTTCATCATAAACTACTTTTATTGCTAATTCCCTTCTTGTAATTCCTGGTGGTAATTCTGCCTCAAGAATTTTCTTTTCTATCTTTTTTGATAACTCAAGCACAAGTCTTACATTTACATCAGCTTGAATTAATGCTCTTTGGAGGTCTCTTATAAGTTCCTTAATGACTTTTTCATCTACTATCGGCGCTCTAATAATTTTCTTTATAGCAGTACTGATAGATGTTGCAAGATTTTCAAGCACTATGATTACACCATGATGTTATAAAGTCATTTTACTCTCATTATGTATTTTTTATTTAATATCTCCCAATATTCTATTTCTGTACCAGGTGATAACTTTGAAAGAATTTCTTCATCCTTTGGTTTTGGTACTTCAAAAGTCTCATATGTTTGTAAATCCATTATTTGAACTGTATCTCGCAAAAGTGCTAATACTTGTCCTGTTTTTTTCTCTATTATTGGTACTTCAACTTTTTGATCTGTAGGTGCAACTATACTCCTTTTCACACCATCAAATAAACCTATTGCAGTTACTCTTGCTTTAGCTGAACCATGTTTTCCTGTTTTTGATTTTTCTATTGATACTACTCTACACGGTGTATTATCTATAATTACAAAACTTCCTTCTTTAAGATCTCCTAATTCTACAGGTTTTGTAGACATAATATCCCCAGAAAAAATATAAAAAATAAATTAAATAAATTTTGGTATTACCAACTTTCTCCTCTTTTCTGTTTTAATTTTTCAACTAATTCTTTTACAGCTCCTACTGCTGCAGAAGCATCTCTTGGACGAGCATCAGCACCTATAGATTGTGCCCATTCTGGAGTTACAGGTCCTCCACCAACAACAACTACTATTTTATCTCTAATACCTGCCTCTTTTAACATATCAATTACTTTCTTCATTCCTGGCATTGTTGTACTCATTAATGCAGACATTCCTAAAACATCTGCTTTTACTTCTTTTACAGTGTCAATAAATTTTTGAAGTGGAACATCTCTTCCAAGATCTATAACTTCAAAACCTGCTGCGCTTAGCATTATTTTCACTAAGTTTTTACCAATATCATGAATATCTCCTTCAACTACACCTAAAACTACCTTAGCTGGTACTTTAGTTGTTTCCACTTTCATGTAAGGTTTTAATACTTCGATAGCACTAGTTAAAGCATTAGCAGCTAATAATACTTCTGGAACAAATATTTTCTTTTCTTCATACATTTTACTTACTATTTCCATAGCCTCTCCGCCATATTTAGTTATCATTTCATATGCATCTAATCCTATTGATATGCTCTCTTTAGCCCATTTAACAGCTGCTTCTTCATCACCATTTACTATAGCTTCTTTAAATTTACTTATTACTTCTTCTTTTGTTGCCATAATTCTCACCTCATACATATATCATACATTTTGTTGCTTCCACTAATGCTCTAAAGTTCTCTGTTGGAGTTCTTGGAGGAATTCCACATGATGGCATAACAACATCAACTCCTTGACCTATAGCATCAATTACTGCTTTTCTTACTGTTTCTGGTTTTCCAAATAATAGTGCACTTATTGTTGGTACTCCTCCTGCAANTGCAACTCTATTTCCTAAGACTTGCTTAGCAAATGCAATATTTACTTGTGCATCAACTGAGAAAGCATCAATTTCTGTATCTGGGATGTATGGTAAATATGCTGTTGCATTTCCACATATATGTAGAACAATAGGTGCACCTAGTCTCCTTGATATACTTCTATATACTGGAACTAATACTTCCTTAAAGAATTGTGGTGATACGATGTCTGATGTGGCTGAAGGATCGGCTATACAAATTATATCAGCACCACTTCTAAGAGCTTCTTTGCTATCTTCAACATTAACATCAGCAATCATCATTAATACTTCTTTTATTTGTTCTATTGGTTTTTTCTTTGTCCACATAAGGAACTTCTCTATTCCAAATATATGTCCAGCTACAGTAAATGGACCAGTAACCTGATTTGTAATAGGCAAGTAATCTCCGTATTCTTTTCTTAATTTTTCTTCTACTTTATGCTTTATTGGGAATCTACCCTTTTCAATGATTCTTTCTGGTACTTTGAACTCACTTATATCATTAAATACATGAGTTTCAACACTAGGATGTCTATCAATTCTTCCCCAGTTTATCTTACAGCCAAATGCCTCAGCTTCAACACATAAATCAAATGGAAGTTTAAAACCTTCAAGTCCTATTATTGTCCAAGCTGCTTCTGCAAGTCTATAAGCAAGCTCAACATCTTTATGTGCCTCAGGGAATGGTGCATTTACTGCAAGCATTTGTTCAACTGTAGCTGTTGTGAGTGTATCACAACAAGAAATTCTATCTGCTTTATGTTTATTTCCTGTTAAGCAAAGTAAAGCACGTTTCTTTGGTGTCATTTCTACCATATAATCACCATACTAAAAAATATCCTTTAAATATATATTTTTATTCTCAGATTTAGTATTCAATATAATTCATGATTATACATTAATTTTTATATAATAATGTTCTCTATTACTATCTTATGACAAAATTACGCACTATAATAGTTCATAAACGAAAATCACTAGAAGCTGAAAGATTAAGTAAAGATATAGGTAAGTATTTAGAGTCTAATCATATTTCTGTAGAATATATAGATTTAGATAAATTTGATAGAATTGATAGGAATATTGCTGATTTAGTCATAGTAATTGGTGGAGATGGTACATTAATTAGAACAGTACATAAAGTGGAAGAAGTACCCATATTAGGAATAAAATTTGGTGCTATTGGTTTCTTATGTGAAACCACACCAGAAAATGCAAAAAATACAATTGATAAGATTCTAGCTGGTAATTATTATTTAGATAAAAGAACATTATTAAGTGTAGAATATTTAGATAAGAATTATATTGTAGTAAATGAAACTTTAATAACAGCATCAAAGACATCAAAAATTATTTCTTTTTCAATTTTCAAGAATGAAAAATTGGTTTATAATGGAAAAGCAGATGGTTTGATAGTATCAACTGTTACTGGCTCAACAGCGTATGCTTTTTCAGCTGGAGGATGTATAATTGATCCTGAACTAGATGTAATAGAATTAGTAATGATATGTCCTCTATCTATAATAACTCGTCCTTTCATTTTTCCTGGTTCTTGTAAACTTAAAATATTATTACAAAAAAATGATTATGATGGTTTACTTATAATTGATGGAGATGAAGTTTGTAAAATTAGTTATGATGCACCAATAAAAATTGAGAAGTATAATAAATTTGCTTTATTCATAAGGACTGAGCCTTTTGATTTCTATAAGAGAATAAAAGAAAAAATAATCTTATCAATGGAGAAATAAATAATGAGCTCTATTAAGAAGCATATTTTTGTTTTAGACACCTCGGCAATATTATATGGATTTAATCCACAAATTGTAGAAGGAGAACATTACATTACACCTAAAACACTTTCTGAAGTTCATGATGAAAAGTTAAAAATGATTTTAGAAATTTCTATATCATTAGGAAAATTAAAGATAAGATCTCCTAAACATGAAACTATAAAGTTTATTAAAAATAAAGCGACTAAAAGCGGAGATCTTATTTCTCTTTCTGAAACAGATTTAGAAATTTTAGCTCTTGCTTATGAGCTTAAAAGTGAAGGATTAAATCCATTAGTTATTAGTGATGATTATAGTGTACAAAATTTATGTACGTTATTATCATTATCTTTTAAACCTGTAATAACTGAGGGCATATCACAAAGATTTTTATGGATTATCTACTGTCCAGCATGTGGCAAAACATATAGCGCCTCTGAAGAAATTACTAATTGTAAAGTTTGTGGACATGCTTTAAAAAGAAAAGTCTATAAAAAAGAAAGTATTTAAATATTAAGAATTATCCTATTCCAACAATCCTTACAATAGTCTTCCCCTTTATAATAGAGTTCTATAGGTGAATTAGAATAATACATCACACAATTGATCTTATTACAGTGTGGCAAAGAAAGAGTATGCCCAAACTCATGTAATAATACTTTTGAAAATTGTTTTATAAAAAATTCTTCCCCCATTTTAGTGTATTCATAAATTTCTGGTATATTATCCCAGAAACTAGGATCAATTCTTGCTGAAGATATTATTCCTATTCCCTTTGTTGCTAGTCCAAAAATATAATTAGTTCCATAGGTATAGATATCTGAAGAAGTTACTATTATAACAATGGAATTTTCATCTTTAAATTTCATTCCTTTTCCTAGTATTAGATCTGCAAGATATTGTCTAAATCCTTTAAAATTAATTCTATAGTGAATATCTTCTAAATAAATTACTTCACTTAATATATTCACATTTAAATATTTAGAAAATTTTCTTGAATAACAATCCTTTGCAATTTCTAATAATTTTTCACTAGTTCCCTCAGTTGCTATAACGTTTATTTTCCTCAATTATCTCTCACCTTTATGAACTTTGCTATAAAAAATCCAGGCATTTCTAACACATCAGGATTAAATCTTTGAACTTTACTAAATCCAAATCCTCCTTCTCCGACTTTTATTGATTGTTCTTCTAATTCAAGTCCAAGATTTTCTAAAGCATACTCTACTATTTTTTCATTTTCTTCTAAGGAAATAGTACATGTAGAATAGACAATAATCCCTTCTTTTTTAACAATTTTACTTGCTACTTTCATGAATTGTTTTTGATATTCAGCACATCCCAATACTTTTTTATATGTTGATTCTTCATAAAGTTTTGGTCTGACTCCTAAAGCAGAACATGGAGGATCAACCAATACTTTATCTGCTTTTAATGTAGGGAAGTCTACATCTATATATCTTGAATCGTGGCATATGAGTATAACACTTTTAACTCCAAGTCTATTTATCTCTAAAATCATTGAATTAATTCTGTCTCTTGAAATATCAAAAGCATAGATTTTTCCACAATCTTCTATTATTTGTGCTATATGTAATGTTTTTCCACCAGGTGCTGCACACATGTCTACAATAACATCTCCTTTTCTTGGCTCAAGTACTTTTGAAGTAATCATTGCTGGTATATTTTGTTCTCTAATTAACCCTTTTTCATATAATTGTGTTTCTCTAAAAGGTGGTAGTTTGTATAAAGATTCCTTTACATCTACAGCTATCCCATATCTTTTTGATTTATCTATCTTAGGTGGTATTAATGCTGTACCTCTTCCAACAAGATGGCCTTTAGGATCTTCAATTCTTACATAATCCCCTATTCTGTATTTTTCAGTCCTTAATATTCCTGGAGCATAAAGTTTACTTCCAAGCATAACACTTTCAGCAGCTCCTTTTTTTGCAACAATTAATTTCCCCAGTCTCTCTAATTTATATGGTCCTTTTACTTCTACTAGTATTGCCTCCTCAATAATTGGAGATTTTTTACATTCTATGCCCATTTCTTCTAATTCTTTCATTACTTTTTCAACATCTGTTTTTAATGTATTTACTCTTATCGAGTACTCTTTTGGCGGTCTTGATAATGCTTTTAATATAGAATGTATTCTCCCACCGTATATTGAGGCTAATGCACTGAATAGTTCTCCTTCATAATGTAGTTCTTCCCCCATCTTAAGCACCATAATGAAACTCATAATAACTCATTTTTTATGAGGTAATATTCCTTATATAATATATATAATAAATAATATAATATATAGAATATATTTTTGTAGTTCGTTAAACTTATTTAAATGTTAAATTAATATCCATATATGCCTATTGGAATAATAGTGAGAAAAGAAGAGAATATTGATTTTTATAATTTAATTAATAAGATTAAGAATAATATAGAAGGAAAAAATTATGGAGTCATCATTACATTCACTGGTATAGTAAGACCTAAAACTCTAGATGGTAAAAAAGTAGAAAAACTTGAATATGAAATATTTGAGGAGTATGCAAAAAAGGCTGTTAATGAAATAGCTGAGAGTATCTCTAAAATAAATGGTGTAATAGATGTAATTATTTGTCATAAATATGGTATATTTCTACCAGGAGAAGAAGTTCTCTATATTGTTATTGCAGCAGAAAGAAGTGAGATTGCTATTGAAGCTATGAAAATTGCATTAAATAAAGCCAAACATGAAATACCAATATGGAAGAAAGAATATACATCAGAAGGTGCATATTGGATTTAATAACCTTTTTCTTACTAATTTTAATTTTGAAATCATATAATAATTTATATAATATTTTTTCTACTTTAAATATGTGGGTAAATGTTTAATTTGTAATAATTCTTCTTCTTTTATCTCTAATGCCATCTCTGTATGTTTAAATTGCATAAGAAAAAAACCAGAAGAAGCCTTAAGAATTGTTTATCCAACCCATAAAATTTCCAGAGCTAATTTTGGTCTCCCACCAGAACCTCCAAGAAATCCAAATGGATTAATATGTAAAAGATGTGCTAATAATTGTTCTATAGGAAATGGAGAAATTGGTTATTGTGGTTTGGTTAAAAATATAGATAATAAATTAATATATCTTGGTGGCACATCAGATAAAGGAATATTAGAATGGTACTACGATCCTATTCCAACTAATTGTGTAGCTTCTTGGTTTTGTCCTGGATGTACTGGAATAGGTTACCCTAAGTACTCTTATACAAATGGTCCTGAATTTGGATACTATAATTTAGCAGTATTCTATGGCTCATGTAGTTTCAATTGTCTTTTTTGTCAAAATTGGCATTTCAGAAACTTATCAAAGAAATTATATCCATATATAAGTGCTAAGGAATTAGCAATGAAAGCATTACAAAGTAAAGTATCTTGTATATGTTATTTCGGAGGAGATCCTTCTACACAAATGCCACATTGTATTGAAACTAGTAGAATTGCATTAGAAGAGAGCTCAAATAGAATTCTGAGAATATGTTGGGAAACAAATGGTAATTTTTCTAGAGATTTTGCTCTTATTGCATGTAAGTATGCATTAGAGAGTGGTGGAAATATAAAATTCGATATAAAAGCCTGGGATGAAAATCTTAATAGAATATTATGTGGCATTTCAAATAAAGCTGCCTTAGAGAATCTTAAACTATTAGGATCATTTTATGATAAAAGACCCGAAGTGCCTCTGATCTCGGTGAGTACATTATTAATTCCAGGATATATTGATGTTGAAGAAGTTGAAAATATTGCAAAATTTATCAGCTCAATTAATCCATCAATTCCTTATACTTTACTTGCTTTTTATGGTTGCTATATGATGAAAGATCTTCCAAGGACAAGTTGGTCTTTAGCTATTAAGTGTAAAGAAGTTGCATCAAAATATCTTGAAAATGTCATGATAGGTAATACAAGTCTATTGATATAATTCTATAGTCTTAATGATAAAATATAAAGCGCCGGGGAAGGGATTCGAACCCTTATACCCCAAAGGGGAACCGGCTTTCTCATTTTGAATTCGAGGCCGGCGCTTTACCACTCAGCCACCCCGGCTAATAGAATAATTTTATTTTAGACCTAATAAATTTATTTAACTGACCTCCTCTCTGCTCTAAAGGTCCCCCACATATATTCGGATTTACATCTGTCATCTGAAGAGCACTCAGGGGGATCAGAGCTCCCATTATATCTCTATCAGCTTTAAGTCCGCATTTAAGGGGTTCAGCTCTCATATAAATTCACATAATTTGATATTTTTCATAGCCTCATCCTTATTCCCCTGCATTCCACTCGGATTCTCATCGGACTTAGGGGCATTCAGGGCCACCCCATAGACCCCACATCTTAAGTACTTGTACTTTTTGTAGAGGTTTATTATTGCAATTACATCTCTATCACCTATGAAGTCACATTTTCTACATCTCAGTATTCTATATCTGTCCTCAACTAGCTTATTACCACATATAGGACACTTTGAAGATGTGCTTCTGGGATTTATTTTAATTACTTTGAGATTTCTCTCTTTAGCTTCATATTCTATAC
>QNVI01000066.1 GCA_004348015.1 Thermoproteota archaeon
CAGAGAAGCCTCCCACGCTTGTGTATAACAGAAGTTATTACTTGTTCGAGCAGGGCAAGGAATTCAGGTATTGGGCTAAAATCTGTGGAGTGAGCTGCCCATTGGAGCTGGAGGACAGACAGCTCGAATTGATCAAGAAAGCTGAGAGAATAGGTGAAGCGAAACTTGTAAAAAGGGATGGAGAGTGGTATCTTTACATCTCAGTTGAAGTTAAAGAGCCTGAACAGATTAGGCCCAATGGCGTACTTGGGGTGGATTTGGGGCTAAGAAACTCTGCAGTAATAACAGCATCAAGACCAAAATTCATAAAGCACAGAAGACTGCTTTACAAAGTAACGCAGTATTGGAAGCAGATAGATAAGCTGAAGTCAAAGCTCCCGAAGGGTCAGAGGTCGTCAAAGAGGATAAGACGAATCTGGAGAAAAATTGATAGAATAAACAACTTCATAGCACATGATACCTCAGCAAAAATAGTCAAGCTGGCTGTACAAAAACAGTATGCAATAGCTCTAGAGAGACTTAAGAACCTTCCAACCAACGGTTACAATAGGGAATGGTCCAGAAGGCTTTCAAACTGGATCAGAAGGAAGACCATAAAGTATATAGAATACAAGGCAAGGTTTAATGGCGTGGCCATAATAGAGGTCAATCCTGCCTATTCCTCCAGAATATGCCACTTTTGTGGTGGAAAAGGGGAAAGGTTTTCCTCGAGGTTTAGGTGCAAGGTTTGCGAAAGGGAATATGATGCAGATTATAACGCCTCAGTGAATATAGCTAAGAGGGCCACGTCCCTCCTAGCAGGGCTGAGTAACCCAGCCTGTAGGGGACTAGGGGATGAACCTACAAAGCTCCCGACTTCAGTCGTGGAGTAGGTTACTCCTTTCGAAAAACCACCTACTTTATCATTCCTTCTATCATACAAACCAAACTTTTCTAAGAGCTCAGTTGCTCTGGCTTGTCTTTCTTTTTTTCCAACATGATAAATTTCACCAGAAAACATCAAATTTTCCCAAGCAGAAAGCTCAGGATAGATATTGGATTCTTCCCATACGATACCAATATTTTTCTTTGCATCTCTTGCTTCCTTCATAATATCGAAACCAAAGATTTTTGCAGTTCCTTCAGATGGTTTAACCAGACCAATGAGCATTTTTATCGTTGTGGTTTTACCTGCACCATTTGGCCCAAGAAAACCAAAGATCTCTCCTTCTTGTATCTCAAAGTTCAAATGATCTACGGCTAGAATACTACCATACCATTTAGTCAGCCCTAGGACCTCAACTGCTTTATACATCAGAGCTACCTTCTTCGCCTATAAGCATCCTTATTAACTTAACAACGTTCTTCAGATTATCAATAGCATCTTTCAAATAGTCAATTCCATCTTGTGTTATACGATAAACCCTTTTAGCAGGACCACTACCACTAGTATCCCACTGAGAGACTACTAAACCTGCCTCTTCCATTCTCCTCAACATGACATAGACTATTGGCTTAGCAGTATCGATCCCAAATCGTTCTTTCAAGCTTTGGTGAATGCTCCCGCCATGCATTTCCTTATCTTTGAGAACGTTAAGGATAGCTAAGTGAAGCAAACCTTTTGGGATAGTTGTTTTGCCAAGTGTGCACTCGCAAGCTGGATGATTTTTTACAGAATGACAGTTACAAGATTCGTATTCAAATTCATTTTGTCCAAATTCACATCCTGTGGTATGAGACCTTCCACACATATTAAATCACTTATCTAAGTAAGTGAGATACTAATATAAAAAATTAACGCTGTTTGCTCTGGAAAGTCTTATTAGTATATAGTAGCTGTTCTTTAGATTCTTTGAAGGATTGTTTTCGTTAATAAGATCGACTAGGGCTGTTTGAGTTTTTAGAGTTATGAGATAAGCTGATGCTGTATATCTGTCTAATCCATCTCATCATGCTTCTTTGAGTTTATTGCTCCCTTTGGGGCCATGTATTTGAGTTTTATGTTATGTAGCAGTACCTTTAGAGCCATTATTTCTATTATGAGATCTCTGAAAATAGACTTTGTAGTTATAGTTCTTATATCTTCCATTACCAATTCTTATCCTTATCAACAAATTGTATTCTTCAACTAAATTTTATTAATTAATTCATTAAAATCCCTAGCTAATTGTCTTAATTGTTCTTTTGTCCATGTTCTTTTTATCTCAGTTAAATGTTTTATAATTTCAGCCATAATAATATCATTAGGATAGCCTTTTCTATGTATAAAATAACGATATAATGTTGGTCTTGATATCTTAGTAACTTTTGAAAGTTTATATATAGAGCCATATGTTTCTAATAATTTTTCTAAGAATTTAATTCTATATTCATTTGGAATATATTGAGCTATTAAGTAAAATATTGTTAATTTTTCATCACTCATATTTTTTTAAAGAGTTAGACCCCTATATTTCTATTGGATTTTTAATATTAAAAATTACAAAAATATTAAATAAAGAAACTATTATTTGAGTTATTTCTCTAGAAAGATAGAGTAAAAAATATTTATATAGAAAAATCATAAAAAACAATTGCACAATTTTTTTATATCATAAAAAAAGAATATTAATAGAAATTCTTATTTTTCCAATAGAAATATGGGGGTCCAAGGATTAAAGCAATTTACTATGTAAAATTCTTTTTACATAGGCAATATGATTTGTTTTTACTAATCAAAGCACATTAAAATCATCAGTTCCTCTAAGATATTATGTAAAATTATTTTTACATAATCTTTCTTATTCTATCTTTAAAATAGTTCATTTATTAAAATACTATTTTAAAATTACAAATCTAACACAGATTCTAATATTTAAACTTTTTGCTTTTCAGGCTACTTTATTAAAATAAATTTAGAGAGTTTGATGTGTATACGAGATCATTAAATTTCTTAGTTTTTGTTAGAAATATANAACATCTTTTTCTTTTTAGAAATTGACAGTGATTAAATAATAGTTCACTTCTTAATAAATCAACATAAAATATATTATAGGGCTTTCATTTTGTGACTTATACTAAGTATGTCACACTATACTGTTACATTTTTTGTTTTAATTAAAAATTCTTCAGTTCACCCCTTCACTTCCACTGGAGAAAAATAAATAGAAAATTTTAATGTAAAATATTATAAAAAAAGAAAATTTTCATGTAAATTATTTGTGAAAAGTTAGAAATCTACCTTTTTTCTAAATAATTTAAATTATTTTTATTATTAATTCCCATTGAAATGTAGATTGCAATATTTTCTTATAGTTTTTCACTTCTAAATTCTAAAAGAAATAGGTGAACTTATGCGTAAATTGAAAATAGAATATAGTAATAAAAACGGTAATAAAATCACAATCATCTATAATGGTAATTTATCAAAGGAGCAAATATTGAAATTAATTGAGTTTTTCGAAACTAATGATGAGAATAAACCTCAATCTATGAAAACTACTTTACGTGAAAGAATTTTAAATATTATTTTTAATGAATTCTGTAATGTATGGTTCACAAGTAAGGATGTTATTAATGTATATACTAAAAAATATGATGAATCCATTAAACCTAGTACCATTTCTACATATCTTTCAAGATTATATGATAATGGCTATTTAGAAAGAGTTAGAGATAAAAATTGTTGGAAATATCGAATAATATCAAAAACTTCAACTATAGAAAATTATGCAGAAAAATTACATAATGAAAGTGATTAGTCACATCACTTTTCTAATATCATCTTCTTTACATCATCAGGAACAATATATGTGTATGGCCATGTACTTTCATCACGAATAATTAATTTTTCTTCAGCTAATTTTTTTAATGTTCTTGCAACATGCTCCCTGGCTTTTCCTATACTTTGAGCAATTGGTGTAGCACTTCTTGTGCCAGGATTTTCTATAAGATACTTTATTATAGCAATTTCAGTTGGATTAAGATCTTTTTTACGTTCTTTTTGTTGTATTGTAATGGCCTTCCTTTTTTCTATTGGTCTTTCGATACCTTTATCAACCTTTTCAACTTTTTCTATTAGTTCCTCTTTTCCAGAACTAATCTCTTTTATTTTTTCATTTATTCTTTGAACATCTAATCTCAATCTATTTATGTCTGAATCAATAAAGGTGATATACTCTTCTATACGTCTTAATCTCTCAATGATGTCACGCCTAATAAATGCTATCTCCATGCGGAGTTCTTCTAATATTTCTTTTTCATTTAACATTTACTATCAAATAATAATTCTTTTTTGTAATTTTTAAGTTTTCGGTTGTGATTTAAATCACACTATTTTATAAATTGTTTTGCAATTAAATCTATTTTAGTAATTATTCCTACAATTTTTCCATTATCTTCTACTAAAACTGCTGGTTTTCCAGACAGTAAAATTCTTCCAATTTCTTCTATACTTGTTTCAACATTTACAATTGGAAAAGACTCTTCCTTCAATTCATAGACTTTTTTATTTAGTAAATCTTCTATTTTCTCATTCTTTATTTTATTCAATATGCTATCTTCTCTAATACTACCAACAAGCTTTCCATTCTGAAAAACTGGAAGTTGTGAAATACCATATTTCCACATTAATTCTATTGCTTTTCCAATGGTATCATTTACATCTAAAGATATTACAGGGCTACTCATTATAGAACGAGCTAAGAATTTTTTCTCCCCAAGCACTTCATTTATTATATTTATTATTTTTCTTAATGTAGATAATCTTGGATCAACAGTTCCTTTTTCTATTCTTGCAATTAATGATTGACTTATACCTGCTCTTTTTGCTAGTTCCTTTTGTGTTAAACCTGCTTTTTTTCTTAATTTTCTTAATTCTTGTGGAGTAACTAAATCTACTACCATTATCTCTAAAATTAAATATCTAAGTGAAAATTAAAAAGTTATAGGTGAATAAATGCAAAAAAGAGCTAAAATTTATGTACATGGCATGGTTCAAGGAGTTGGCTTCAGACCATTTGTATATAATCTTGCACATATATATCAACTTAAAGGCTATGTTTCTAATTTAGGTGATGCTAGTGTTGAAATAATTGTAGAAGGAGAATATGAAAAAATAAAGAATTTTATAGATGATCTATTAAGTAAAAAACCTAAAATTGCTAGAATTGATGATATTAATATTATTTGGGAAGAAGCAACTAATGAATTTAGGGACTTTAAAATAGCAAAAAGTAATATTAAAAAAATAAGTTTGACTTCTGTAATACCAGTTGATATTGGTATATGTGATTTNTGNATCACAGATATTTTTAGTAATACTAGATGGCATTATTATCCATTTACATGTTGTTCACACTGTGGACCGAGATTCACAATTTTATATTCTTTACCATATGATAGAGAGAATACTTCTATGGTAGATTTTCCTTTTTGTTCTTATTGTAAATCAGAATTTGAAAATCCTAACGATAGGAGATATGATGCACAAGGAACTACATGCCCGATATGTGGTCCAAAAATGTATCTTTTAGATAATAATGGAAAGATTATTAATACTGAAGATCCTATAAGGATGGCTGCTCTTCTATTAAAAGAAGGTAAAATAATTGCAGTTAAAGGAATTGGGGGTTTTCATATAGCTGTTGATGCAACAAATGAGGATTCTGTATTAGAACTTAGAAAAAGAAGAAGAAGACCAAATCAACCATTTGCAGTAATGTCAAGATCAATAAATGAAGTAAAAAAATTTGCTATTATTTCAAAAGAAGAAGAGGAATTGCTTAATTCTCCATATAAACCTATTGTAATTCTTATGAAATCTCCTTCATATAATTTAGCTGAATCAGTTTCTCCTGGCTTAGATACAGTAGGAGTCATGTTACCATATACTGGCATACACTTATTATTATTAGATTTCTTTGGAAAAGAAGCTTTAGTAATGACAAGTGGGAATTATCCAGGAAGACCTATTGTAATTGATAATGATCAAGCAATTTCAGAGCTTAAAGAAATTGTTGATTACTTTCTTGTACATAATAGAAAAATAGTAAATAGATGTGACGACTCTGTTATAAAACTTGTAGAAAATACTCCTACTTTTCTTAGAAGATCAAGAGGTTATGCTCCTACATATTTGACAATTCCATGGACAAATAATGAAAATATTATTTCTGTTGGAGGAGAATTTAATGTTACTGGTTCTATTACGATAAAAAATCGCATTATTACTACACAGCATATCGGAGATGTAAGTGATTTAGATACTCTTAATTATTTGATTAATGCATTAAATTTTTTAATTAGGATATATGATATTAATTCCTTCTCAAAAATAGCTCATGATTTAAATCCTGGCTTCTATACTACAAGATATGCAAAAGAACTTTCAGAACATATATCAGCAAAAACCATCCAAGTTCAGCATCACCATGCTCATATGGCCTCATTAATGATTGAACATGCTTTACCTCGTAATGCAGAAATTATATGTATTACTATTGATGGATTTGGTTATGGAACTGATGGAATGGCATGGGGCGGAGAAATTCTATTTGGAGGATATTCGAAATTTAATAGAGTAGCTCAACTTCGTTATCAACCAATGCCAGGAGGAGATTTATGTGCTTATTATCCTGCAAGATTTCTTGCAGCTATTCTTTCAACAATTATGGAAGACTCAGAAATTTTTAATTTATTTGAAAAAAAATATATTAAATATTTAAGATATGGTGAAGATGAATTAAATATAATCTTAAAACAATCAAAAAAGCCAGGAATAATTCANTCNTCTAGTATTGGAAGACTTTTAGATGCAATTGCTGTATTATTAGAAATAGGGTATTATAGAAGTTATGAGGGAGAATTACCAATGAAATTAGAAGCACTTGCTAATCAAGGGAAACCAATTAATATTAATTTAGACTTACCAATAAAGAAGCAAAACAACGTCTATATTATAGACACCTCAGAATTTATATTATCCATAATTAGTAATATGAAATATAATTCAAAAGCTGATTTAGCACATGAAATTCATAGAGCTTTAGGTTTAGTATTTGGTAGATTAGCATGTGAAATTAGTGAAGAATTAGATTGTAATGTTATAGGCGTTTCTGGTGGTGCAGCTGTTAATAATTTACTAGTTAAATATATGAAAAATGAAATAATTAAAAATAAGAAAAAATTTTTACAACATATGATCCTTCCACCTGGTGATGGGTGTATCTCTATAGGTCAAATTGCTGTTGCATTAAATTGTGACTGATTCACAAATTTATTATTTTCTTATTCATGTTTTTATTCCTATTTAGCTAATAATTAAAGCTACTAAGGTCTTAATAAAGCCTATCAATAGCTTAAGGTGATTCTTTCTATCTTTTTTTTGTGATTTTTAACGTGATTTTTATCAGTTTATTATATGTGATATAAAATAATACCTAGTAAAATTATAATAATCATTATGGATATTCCGCCTTTTTTTACTTTCTTAATGCTTTCATCAGTTATTCTCCAAAGTCTTTCTAATCCCTCATCACCTAGAAAATGCAAATTTTTTAGAGTTATTTTATAAAATTTTATAGAACATTCTTCTTTCTTAGCATCTGCATCTCTTACTAGTTCTAATACTTTTCTAATAATATTATCCTTATCAATATTTTTTCCTATTGGTAAATACCCTTCCTTTGATTTCCATCCTACTACTATATGTGTATCAGTAGTTGCAACTTCTGAATTCTCATATCCTTCCCTTTCTAATGCGCTTATTATTTCTTCTCTTAACCCTCTTATCATATTATTTCCATCAAAGACCACATAAGCTGTTTTTTGTCCTTCTACATCTACTACCATTGTCATTATTCCTGCGTCTCCAAATCCATCATAATATGAATAATTTTCAATTTTTGAACTTGAAAATCCTATCAATGCTCTATCATATTTACTATTTTTTAATTCTTCAAGACATTCTTCTAATGCTTCTAGGATATTTCTTTCATCTTCTTCTCTAATATCAATATATGATGTATCTATTGCATTATGTGCATCTACTATAATTCCATCAGAAAAACCTTTTTCAATTATTTTTTTCATACAAATATCATTAATTCTCTCTGGGAGATCTTCTGTTGGTATGGGTGCTCTACTTATCATAACTAATGGAATATCATTAAATATTTGACAAGTAATAGTGATATCTCCTTTCTTTCTTCTTATAGATTTTGATACTACGCTATAGTTATCATAGTTTTGCCTAATTGATAAGATCGAATCGATTATGGCATCACATTCTTTTGAAGATATTAAATCTCTTTCATGATTTGATGGTGAATGAAAAATTATAGGTATAATTCCTTTTTCTCTAAGTCTTATTGCTAATTTACTAGGCAACTCACTACTTCCTACTTTTTTGAAAGGCCCAAAATGAATACTTGGTACTATTACTCTTCCAGAAGTCTTCTTTCCTTTAAAATCAATAATTCTAATATCTGCATCTTTGACAATTGAGACTATTTTCAATAATTTTTCCAATAATCCAGTTTTATCCATCATCATTGCTTCTATAAATGCTCTAAATAATATTAAACTACTTAATCCTAAAACTTCTTTTCCTGCTTTCTCTACATATCTTAAATATGCTAATGTAATAACAAATGAGAAAATAATAATAACTATAAAACTAAATAAATATAATAAGAAATCTTCTTTTAAAATAATCATTTGTATTATACTGAACAATATTATTAATATTGGGTGAATAGTACTTGTAATAAAGAGTTTTTTAATATTTATTACTGTTATTGCTCCAATTACTATTCCATAAAGTAATGTAATTGCTCCACTTGTTATAAAATATATTTTTTCTAATGATAAATTTCCATTAAGTATTTTAAATAATATTGCACTAATTACATCTACTACTCCAATTATTAATATGCCTATGAATACAAGACCAAGGACTCTCCTTTTATTAAAGAAACTACCTTTTAAAATATTACATATTATATAACTACCTACTATAGCAGGAATTAAATAGACAAATATAATCCTATATAATAGTATAAATATTGAGTTATTAATCATAAAATAATTAACTATATTTACGATAATACTAAATATTGTTATTAATATCAAAATATGGCTTTCTTTAGGAAGACTGAAAATACTTTTGTACTTTTCTACAAATTTATCTGCTGGCAATCAATCTCCCAATACTCAATTAAGTAAAAAGAATAAAAACTTTATACTTAATTAATTATTAAGTGAGCAATCTTGATTGATGTATATTGGGATAATGGGATAGTTGTTAGAACTAATAACTTCGAAATTATGTTAGATCCTATTATTAAAACTAATAAGATTTCATCAGTATTTATTTCTCATGCTCATAGAGATCATATTTATGGTTTATTAAATGAATATTGCTTAAAGTATTCTACTTCTCAAACTATTGCCATAGGGGAGGTTTTAACAAATAAGAAGATAAAAAATGTTATACCTTGCAGTTATGGTGAGAGAGTAGAAATTCAAAATTTAGAGCTTCATTTCATAAATTCAGGTCATGTTTTTGGATCTGCAGCATTAATTATTAAAAATAGAGATGTGACTCTCTTGTATACTGGGGATTTCAATTTTTCAAGAAGTTTGATACAAGAGGCTATATCACCAATTGAGTGTGATATCATGATAACAGAAGCCACATATGGCAGGCCAGGGATTGTCTTTCCCCCTCGTGAAGAAGTATATCTAGATATAATTTCATGGACTGCAAAAATGATCAATAATGGTTTTCTTCCTATACTTTTAGTTTATCCATTAGGTAAGGCTCAAGAAATAACTAAGCTATTCAATAAATTTTCTTCTATCCCTGTGGTCACACATTCTAAAATATCTAAAATAAATGAAGTTGTTAGAAGTTTTGGTGAGAATTTAATATTTTATGATTTAAATGAAGATGGAAAGGAGTTGATCGAAAGTAAGGACTGTGTGGTTCTTTTTCCCTATAATTGTAATATAAACAAACTGAGAACTAAGTATCCAAATTCTAAAATAGGTATAATAACTGGTTGGGCAGCAGTTTATAAAAATATAAAGAATGTTGATATTAGTTTTCCTCTAAGTTCTCATTCAGATTATCCTCAATTAATTGATTTTATTTCAAAATGTAATCCAAAGAAAGTACTTACAATTCATGGTTATGCAAAAGAATTAGCTAAATCCTTGAGAAAAATTGGTATAGATGCTAAATCGATTATATGAATTTTATCCTAGTAATAAATGTGCTAAAATTACACTTGTAATCAATATCATACAACTAATAATAACATATACTGGCTTTACTTTTACACCATGTATTTCTTCTTCAAAGAATCTTATCAATCCTGCGCCTGTTACTGGCATTGGGCCTTCTCTTTTTCTTTCTTTCTTTGGCATTTTTTATCATATATTAATGAAATCGATTCCTTTATTAATTTTATCCTCAAAAATATAATAAGGTAATAAAGCTATGAATGAAGAGAAAATAGATGTTAAAATAGCATATGAAAATATTCTTAGATGTATAGAAGCACATCATGAAATGATGAAAAATGCTATTCCACTCATTGCTAGTGAAAATATTCCAAGTCCTGCTGTTAGAGAAGCATTAGCAAGTGATTTTGGAAATAGGTATGCAGAAGGTTGGGTAGGTGAACGACTTTATGCAGGTTGTAAATACATAGATGAAGTAGAATCAATTGCTATAGAGCTTGGCAAAATATTATTTAATGCTGAGTTTATTGATGTTAGGCCTATTTCTGGTGTTGTTGCTAATTTAGCTGCATTTTCAGCATTTGCTAATCCATATGATATTGCTTTTGCATGTTCAATACCAACCGGTGGTCATATTAGTCATGGTAAAAAAACAATTGGAGGTACTGCTGGCGCTATAAGAGAATTAGAGATATATAACTATCCATTTAATGAGGATGACTTCAATATTGATATAGATAAAACTGTATCTCTAATAAAAGAATTAGAAGCTAATGGTAAAAAACCGAAATTATTTATATTAGGTGCTAGTGTATTTCTATTCCCACATCCTGTAAAGGAAATTGCAGATATTGCTAAAACTTATGATGCTAAAGTTATTTATGATGGGGCACATGTCGCAGGTCTTATAGCTGGAGGTATTTTTCAAGATCCTTTACGTGAAGGTGCTGATGTTTTTACTATGAGTACACATAAAACATTAGCAGGCCCTCAGCATGGCGCTATTGCCTCTTGGTCTAAATATGCTGAAACAATAAAGAAAATTGTTTTTCCAGGTCTTGTAAGCAATCATCATCTTCATGCAGTTGCAGGTGTAGCCATAGCTTTTGCTGAAGCTATTAAATTTTATAAAGAATATGCAAGAGCAATAGTATCAAATTCTAAAACATTAGCACAAGCATTATATGAGCTTGGTTTTGATGTATTATATGAAAAAAGAGGATTTACTGAATCTCATATGATTCTTATTGATGTTTCAAAATANGGAAATGGTTTTGAAATNGAAAAGAAATTAGAAGAATGTAATATACTAGTGAATAGAAATCTTTTACCATACGATAAAAGGATGAAAAGAGATTATAGAGCACCTGGAGGCATAAGAATAGGCGTTCAAGAAGTCACACGTTTAGGTATGGGTAAAACAGAGATGATTGAAATTGCTAATTTAATAAAAATGGCTGTAGTAGATAAGAAGGACTCAAGAACTATTAGAGATAAGGTTATAGAATTAAGAAAAGATTTTCAAAAAGTAAAATATTGCTTTTCATCAATTAATGATGCTTATGAGCATATAAAAATAAGGTAATGAGAATGAAAATAAGTGAAGCACAAGAATTAATGCTAAAAATTTATGGTGAACGTGATAAGAAGCGTGGTTTAGAGGGAACTTTCATTTGGTTTATTGAAGAAGTAGGAGAATTAGCAGAAGCTATAAGGAAAAAAGATGATAAAAGCATAAAAGAAGAAATAGCTGATGTACTTGCATGGCTCTTTTCATTAGCAAATGTATTAAATATTGATATTTCTAAATGTTTTTTAGAAAAGTATTCAAAATGTCCACGATGTAAGAATATTCCATGTAATTGTAATTTTTAGGTGGATAATTTTGATTTATGTAAGAGATATAATGAATAAAGATGTGGTATATGTAGAAGTACCTGGTAATAGAGATGAGATTTTTAAAAAATTCATTGAGAAAAAAGTATCTGGTTTTCCTGTGGTAAAAAAAGGTACAAAGCAAATTGTTGGAATAGTTACAAGAGAAAATTTATTGAAAAAAGGAGATGAAGAACAAATTGCTCTTATTATGAATAAAAATGTTATTACAATCACTCCAGACACTTCTTTATCTGATTGTATAAAGATTATGCGAGAAAAGGGATATAGAAGAATTCCTGTTGTTATAGATAAAGAACTTGTTGGAATAATTACCATAGGAGATATAGTCCATAAATTATTAATAAAATCAACATCTAATCTTAAAGTTAAGGATATAATGTCTCCAGTAGGATTAATTTGTTGGGATAATACTCCTTTAAATCTTGTTGGAAGAATAATGATAATAACGGGATCGCATATAGTTCTATCAATTAATCGTAATGAGCAAATTAATGGAATATTATCTTTAACTGATTTAATAAAATATAGTGAAATTAAAATAGAAGAGAAGAAAACAATTTTAAAAACAGGATCTGAAGGACAAGAATGGGATTGGGAGACTACATCATTTCTTTTGATTACTAAAGGAAAGATAACTTTACCAGAAATACCTCTACATCAGGTAATGTCCACCCCCTGTATTACCATACTTGAAAATGCTAGTATTAGTGAATGTGCTATGAAAATGAAAAAATATGATGTTGATCAATTAATTGTGATAAATGCAAAAAATGAGATTCAGGGAATTATTTTTGATATGGACTTATTAAAATCACTGTGATATGAATTTATCTAGTGAAATTTCTTTTTTGCTTTTGATTAAATTATTTAGACTTCTCTCAATAAGTTCAATTTCTTGTTTCATAAAATTATCAAGATTAAATTCCTTAGAAAGAAAATATGCGATATTAAGATATTTACTTATGTTCTTTTCATGAACAGATAGTACTAGCTCATTATTACATTTCAAGCATCTTCCTTTTAATGGAATTCTTCTATACTTTGTACCACATCTTACACATCTGAATTTTTGAGTAAGAAATGCTCTAAAATTACCAGCTAAATCAGGTATAAAATGATGTTTTAATAGTCTTTCTGCTACATCTTCTGCATTAACAGCACGTATCTTCATTGCCAAATAGAGCTGTTTTCTCACTTTTTCTTCCATATTTCTTATTTTATCATATTCTGTAACCAAAGGACCATTAGCTATATTATTATTAAATATTGAAAAATGTAGATTAATGTATTGATTTTGTCCTCCTAATCTCTTCTTAATTATATCTATAAATTCTAAGACCTCACTTGGCTCACTATATTCTTCACATAATGAATAAAATTCTAATGGTAATCTTTCCATGGCTTCAATATTATGACATTCATCATCTACTTCTGATGGGTCGATTATTGTTGTTAATACTAACGGAGCATCCATTAATCCTCCTATTTTTTCTGGTAAATAATGTTTTGAGAAATCTATTAATGCTTGTAATGCTAACATTATAGCATCCTCATCTCCATCACAATTTCTTCTTTTTGCAGAATGCCAAAATGGATGTGCATAACATACTGATGCTTTTGTAAATCCTATTATTCTACCTATAACACCTGCAGAAGTATGAGGTGCTAGTCCAATTACAAGATGTCCTATTAAGTCCTTATAACTACTAAGTTTATAAAATGGTTCTAGATCATATACCTCTTTCAAAAGTTCATCAACATAGTTTGCAACTCTATATAGGTATTTTGCACAACTTTCTGGTATTATTATATCTTGAACTTTTAATTCCAATATTTGATCTTCATGCTTTAATTCATTACCCTTATAGTCCTTTGTATAGCCTAATTCTCTAAGTTTTTCTATACTTACTCCAATTTCTGATGGTTTAAAATGAGTAAGAGGAGCATTAGTTATATCATATCTTATAGTTCCGTCTTTATATATGAATACTTTATGCTTATATCTTAAAATTCCTTTTTCTATTATCTCTGGAATTTTTTTAGTATTTGTTAATCCTTTTACTCCTTTGATTACGCTATTTTTACTAATACCAAATTTAGATAATTTTTCAAAGAAATTATCTATAGAAATCATTCTTTTATTAAATGGTATTGTTTTAGTTCCACATTTTCTACATGTATCCACTTCATAATAATTACCACAATTTGGACAATAATAAAACTGAATAGTTCTACTATTACATTTTCTACAAATATTTTCATAAACTACTACATTACACTTAGGACATTTTTTTAATACAATTTCTACTTCAAATCCTCCTAATTGCATAGCCTTTACAATGTCTCTTTGTGAACCACCTGATAATCCTACTGGAAAAATTACATGGACTGGAGGCTTCATAACTCTTTCTTTTGCTTTTTCAGGTCTTCCCATTCTTGCTCCTATAAAAGATCTTCCCTTAGCTTTTATCTTAATTCCACAACATCTACTAAGATATTCAATACTATCATTAATTTCTTCATTATTAGGGTTATTATTAAAAGAAAATAAAGCTTCAATTATTTTTTTATCTTCAAAAATAATTGAATTTCTTTCTTTATTATACTTATGTGGAATACATATTTTTTCTAATATTCTTTTTAAACTTTCATTTTTTAAAGGAACTTCAGAATAATCTCTAATATTACC
Source organism: Thermoproteota archaeon (assembly GCA_004348015.1). Lineage (GTDB taxonomy): Archaea > Thermoproteota > Methanomethylicia > Methanomethylicales > Methanomethylicaceae > WYZ-LMO11. The sequence goes on from QNVI01000066.1 coordinate 14,795, forward strand.
TAACCATTCTTGAAGGATCTTCAACTCTTCAATACTTATATTTTCCCAGAAGTAAGTATATCTTGGGTGCAATGGAATTCCTAATTTCCTAGAAATTATTAAAGCTTCTTCTTCATTTGGCTTACATAATAATGGATTTTCAATAAATTCTTTTAATCGTTCTATACTAATACTTAATTCCATTGCTATTTTTTCAATGTTTCCTTCTATTTTCCTTCTAAGTTCTTCTGCCCAAATTTCTTCACAATATCCTGCTGGCATTAATCTATGATTATTTTCTAAAAATTCTCCTACAGCAATTAACATATCTCCAAGAAAGAGGATTTCTTCAATATCATCTTTTACTCTTTTTGCAATTTCAATATTTTCTACTCTTATTACATCTCCATTCTTTAACTTAACAATTGGCCCTTCAATTGTATCTACTGGTGTTATAGTTGCACTTTTCCCTGGTCTTTCTACTCTTAATTGAGTACCTACTGCAATGAAACTTTCTAGTATTATCATAGTTGCTGGATTAATTCCAACAGCAGCAAGTCCTGTATTTCTTGCACGACCATATCTTAATCTAAAACCTCCAAATCTTGAAGGATGTGAAAATATAGGTCTACCTCCTACAACATCTACTAAATATTTATCATCAGGCTGAATTTTTCCTTGATTTTCTTCACTTTTTTTAGATTTTACATTTAACCAACTCCAATCAAGTCCAATCTTCTCTACAATCTTCCTTAATTTCTCAGCTTTACCATAAATTCCATCATTTACAACTCTTAACGCTCCTCCTCTTACATAATTTGTCTCTATTCTTTCAAGATTTCTATAAACTGAGACTTGATATTTATCTGTTGGAGGGCCCGTCACTTCAATAGGTAAATAATTTAATATTCTTCTTAAATCATCATCTGATGGATGATATTGAAATCTTCCTACTTTTCTTTCATATAATCTTAATTCTTCAATAAATCTCCCTATTTCTTCATTAGTTATTTTGTATCTATCTAAATGAAGAAGAATTCTTATGTAATCACCAAATAAAACTGTAAGTGCTTGTTCTGTACCACCTGCAGATCGCATAGGTCCTGCATAATATATTGCAAGATATTTACTTCCATCAGAATTCTTTTTAATTTTAACCTTTTCTATTCCTTGTAATGGCGCAGCAGTAATTCCTTCTGTCATAATAGCCAATGCAACTCTTAATGCCTTATCAGCAGCTACTTCATCATCAAATTTACCAAATTTACCATTTATTATATCCTCTATTATTTTAAATGCAACTTCTTCTCTTGATAATTTTTCTTTTAGTTCTCTTATTCTTTCTCCTATCCCACTAATCCCAATTAGTCCTTCAACTCTTGCAGCTAAATCCTCAGCTTTATAAATTTCAACATAGGTCTCAGGATCTAATCCTTTGCTTCTTGCTTTATTTGCAATTTCATATAATTTATCTACATGATTAATTAAATCAGAAAAATATTTCTGAGTATCTATATCACAAATCATAGAATTACCTCCAATAAATTACATATTAGACTCATTCCTAATGGTAATATAAAATTATCATCAAATTTAAAATCTATAACGTCAAAAATAAAAAAACTTATTCCTAATATTATGGGAATGATTATTATATTACTAAATAGTAAACTAGATAATATATAGGAGATGATAATTACAGCTAACATCCCTAAAAGACTCCCTTCTATTGTTTTATTCTTTATTTTATGTTTTCCTAGTAAGATTCCACTAATTGCTGATATTGTATCTCCAATAAGTGCTGAAGTTATACCTATAATAACTGAGGTTATTGATAAAAAGAAAACAATAATCAGAGAAGCTACACAAAAATACATATACGATGCTAATGCAGTTTTTTCAAAACTTCTTGCAATTTCTTCTGAAACTCTATATAGAGGAAAAAGTATGGGCACTCTTATTCTTATAAATTCAATAAGAATGAAAATTATTAATAATATTGAAAGATAAAGAATTGTTAAATCTTTTCCAAATAGAATATACATNATAGGTATAGTNATTCCTAAAATATGAAAAGATTTTCTTATAAGTTCTTTCTTAATAAGTTTTTGCATTAACTCCTTCCTCTATACCATCTACAATATCTTTTAACACCTCTATATTATTTTCTAATATTGTTCCTGTAACTATTATTTCAGCACCTGCTTTTGCAATTTCTTTTGCTTGCTCTTTATTCTTTATGCCTCCTCCAACTATCAAATGACTCTCATCTAATATCTCTCTAATCTTCTTAACTATTATTGGTGGAATAGGTTCACTTACTCCTGAGCCTCTTTCAATATAAACAAATCTCATACCCATATATTGAGCAGCAAGAGCATACATTGCAATAATTTCAGGCTTATCTACAGGTATGGGATTTGCTTGACTTACAAAACCAGCAGTACCCCCTGGACTTATTATAATATAAGCTAGAGGTATTGCTTCTAAATTATATGATTTTATTATTCTTGCACTCATAGCTTGAGCTCCAGTTATATAATAGGGATTTAAAGAATTTAAAACAGATAAAAACCATATAGCATCAGCATACTTAGAAATACTTGCAATATTTCCTGGGAATATTATAACTGGGAGATCAGAACCATTTTTCAATCCTTTTATTACTTCATCTAATTTCTCTCCAAAATATGTAGAACCTCCTACCATTATTGCACTAGAACCTGCTTCTTTAATCATTTTGGAAATATATTTAGAATCTTCCGGATTGCATTTTTCTGGATCTATTAATGCAATATGAATACAACCCTTTTCTTCAATTTTAGATACTAAATACTTTTCAACTTTTTTCAACATTTTCTTTTTTCACCACACCATAATATCTATCGATAAATTTACCATAAGCATCAACAATATCCTCAATATTTGCTACTTCTATGGTGTCTGATATATTACATCTTCCACATTTTATTATGGCAACCCTTCCTCCTTTTTCCTCATCTTTATTAATAGAAATAGTAAGACTTTTCCCTCCACAGTTTGGACACACAAAAATCTTTGGTATGGTCTTCTTAACTTTTTTTACTACTTTCTTTCTTTTTCTTCCTCCCATAGAACTCAACCTATCCTTATTTTACTCCATCTACTAACTATTATTTCTAAACCATTATCCCTAATCTTTGAATAACATCCATCTATTAATATTTTTGTACCTTTTTTAATATTTTTTAATATTTCAGATTTCTCCCCCCAAAATATTATGGGAAGTACGAAATCTTCATCTCTTAGTAGAATTTTAGCAAATTTTTTTCCTGTTTGAGTTTCTCCAAAGATTGGATTATCATCAACTATACCTTCAATAATTAAATTTTCCATATTTGGTTTTACATCTTTTAATTTATTTTTATTCAGTGGAATAGGAGATATTTTTTCATGAGAAACTATTATATCATTTTCATTATCTATATATATTTCAATATCTTTATCAAAACTTTTTATTCTACCTCCTAAAATTTCAACATAACTTCCTTCAATTATCTTACCTAAGAGTTCATCTGTTGGATTCCAAACAAAGACTTTAGTATAGTTTTCTCCTTCTTTTAAAATAAAATGCATAATCTTTCCTTCACTTCCATCTTTTTTCTTATATTTAATAGGATCATAAACCTTCCATACTATTCCTTTATACTTTCTTTCATTGATTATTTGTATTTCTCCTTTATCTCCAATATGAATCTCTAATGATCCATCAAACCCCTCTCTTGTATATGCTTGTTTTATTAGTATTTCTGTACCTGGCTTGAGTTTATGTAGAAACTCTGTTTTATCATCCCAGACAACTAGAAAGGCCGAGCCTGTTTCATCCCTTATAATAGCTTTTCCAACTTTTCCCTTATTGTTATCTTTTTTAATAAATTCCTTTATCCCAAGTACTCTATCTACAGTCACAACCAAAGTCACATTTTTCATCATTGGTACTAGATCTTCTATCTTAACCTCTATATCAGGCTTATACTCTGATATAATAACTCCATAATCTTTTGCTATAAGACGAAGAGCTATTTCATCGTCTACTAAATAACCTAAACTCTTCTTCTTCTCCTCAATGAGTTCTTTTAATTCCTTCTCACTTTTTCCTGTGATTTTTATTAAATAATCACTAATATCCATTTTCAATCACATATTCTAAATACTTTCTTTCTTCCATTCATTAATAAGTCTTTTATAATCACCATCAGCTACTTCATAAACTTCATATTTTCCAGTTTTTTCAGCTATTGATTGTGCAAGTATATGATAACAAGTCTTACTTTTTCTTCTAACAACAACATTTATATAAAATTCATTACATTGACAATATATATTAGGAATTACAAAATATTCCTTCTCTTTTCCTACAACTATCCATATTATCCTATTACTTGGCTTAAATATATACTTCTTTACTGATAAAGATTCTACTGCTTTTATTGCTTTTTCTAATTTTTTACTATTTTCTTCTTCTATCATCAACTTTTTATTATTCACATATTCTTTAAATTGAGAAAGAAAAATAAATACTTCCTCTGTTTTTATTCAATCATTGTGGTGTTAGTAATTGAAATTTGATGTTGGTATAGTAGGTGCAGGACCTGCTGGAATGTTTGCAGCATATGAAATTGCAAACAAGAGTAAGTTATCTGTAGTAGTAATTGACCAAGGTTACGATGTAGATAAGCGAATATGTCCAGTACAAAATTACAAAAAATGTACAAAATGTCCAGTTTGTAATATAATGAGTGGAGTAGGTGGTGCAGGAACATTATCTAGTGGCTTATTGAATCTAAGACCAGACATAGGTGGAAATCTACTAGAATTTGTTGATGAAGATGAAGCCAATAAACTAGTAAATTATGTAGATTCTATATTTTTAAAATATGGCGCACCTGAACGCTTATCTCATGGAAATACAGAGGAGGCTATGGAATTACAAAGAAGAGCAGCATCTGTTGGAATAAAATTCATACCAATTACTCAACGTCATATAGGAACTGATAGAGCTCCTTTAGTCATTAAAAATTTCAAAGAAGATTTAGAACGTTTAAACGTAAAATTTCTTCTTGAGACTAAAGTTGAGGATATAAGAAAAAATCAAATAATATTAGAAGGCAATAGAGTGATCGATTGTAAATACATACTATTAGCTCCAGGAAGAGTTGGAGCAGATTGGGCTAAAAAATTGGCTCAAAGACTTGGCATTCCAACAAAACCAGAGCCTATAGATATTGGTGTAAGAGTTGAAGTGCCTTCATTTGTAATGGATCCTGTAATTGCTGTAAGTAGAGATCCAAAATTTCATATATATACTGATACATATGATGATTTTGTAAGGACTTTTTGTGTAAATCATCGTGGTTTTGTTGTTAAAGAAGTATATGATAGTTTTATTGGTGTTAATGGCCATTCCATGTCTGATAAACTTTCAGAAAATAGTAATTTTGCTCTTCTTGTAAGAATAACTCTTACAGAGCCTGTTGAAGATACTACTGCTTATGGCATGTCTGTTGTACAGCAAGCCACTATACTTGGTGGTGGAGAGCCATTAATACAGAGATTAGGCGATTTAAGAATGGGTAGAAGATCTACATGGAATAGAATATCTCATTCTCATATCATTCCTACTTTAAAATCTGCTACTCCAGGCGACATAGCCATGGCAATGCCACATAGAATTGTCTCTGATATACTTGAAGCATTAGAAAAATTAGATGAAATAATACCTGGTGTTGCCTCATCTTCTACTTTACTTTATGCACCTGAGATAAAATTCTCAGCAAATAGATTTCAAGTCAATAAGGACTTAGAAACTCCTATTGAAAATATATTTGTTGCAGGAGATGGTGTAGGTCTTTCTAGAGGTCTAGTATGTGCTGCTGCAACAGGTATTATTGCTGCTCGTGGGATTCTTAAAAAAGAAGGAATCCTTAACTAAAAAAGATTTCTTTTTTTTAAATTTTATTTGGACTATTTTTTGTTAAAATAATGGGGCTGCCCGGATTTGAACCGGGGTCACGAGGGCCCGAGCCTCGCAGTCTAGACCAAGCTAGCCTACAGCCCCCAATTCATATAAGTAATTCTTAATATTTTTGTATTATCTAAATATTTATGGTGTAATATTTTGGAGGCTTCTAAGGAGTACCTTTTAAAAAGAATAATAGGCGAAATAGTACTATCTGATTTTCCTGGTGAGGCCATGAAGCGTTGGAGAGAAATTTTTGGGATTTCTCAATTAGATTTAGCAAAAAAATTGAGAATTTCGCCATCTGTAATAAGCGATTATGAAGGAGGAAGAAGAAAATCCCCAGGTTCCATATTTATAAAGCGCTTTGTTAGAGCACTTGTAGAAATAGATGAAGAAAGAGGAGGTAAAATAATAAAGAGATTTTCAGTAATATCTAGACCTTATTCTGATGCAATTTTAGATATATGTGAATTTTCATCACCAATTATATTAGAAAGATTGGTAAAGGCAATCGATGGTGAATTTATAATATATAAAGAATTTTCATCAAAATATATTTTAGGCTATACTGTAGTAGATAGTATAAAAGCTATTATGTCCATGTCTGGTTCAGATTTTATTCAGCTTATTGGATCTACAAGTGAAAGAGCACTAATATTTACTAATACTTCAACTGGAAGATCTCCAATGGTAGCCATACGTATAGCACCTATTAAACCATCAGCAATTATATTACATGGTATAAAAAAATTAGATAAATTAGCTATAGAGCTAGCTAAACTAGAAAGAATTCCTTTAATCATATCAAAAAAAGAAAATGTAAAAGAACTTATAGATTCATTACATAAAATATAATATTTTCGTTTTTTGTCGATTAAAGAATAGCCAAAAAACGAAAATATTATATCTATCTTATTTTCTAAGCTTGTATATAGTGGTGATACTTTGAGACCAATAATAGATGTAGTCATTTCTGGTTGGGGATCATATATACCTATCTACAGACTTCCTGTTGAAGAAGTTGCAAGAATTTGGGGCACATCAGCTGATCATATTAAACAAGAATTATTAATATATGAGAAATCTGTTGCTGGAATTGATGAAGATGTTGCAACAATTGCTGTTGAAGCCGCAAAAAACTCATTAAAAAGATCAAAAATAAATCCTAATGAACTTGGAGCAGTTTTTGTTGGAACAGAAACAAAGCCATATGCTGTAAAGCCCACTGGTACTATAGTTGCTGAGGCAATAGGGGCTACTCCAAAGATATTAGCTGCTGATTTTGAATTTGCTTGTAAAGCAGGAACAGAATGTCTTCAGTGTTGTATAGCTCTTGTAGGATCAAATATGATAAAATATGGAATGGCAATTGGTGCTGATGTAGCAGAAGGAGCACCTGCAGATCCATTAGAATATTCTGCAGGAAGTGGAGGTACTGCTATAATTGTTGGAAGTAAAAACTATGAAAAAGAACCAGTAGCACTACTTGAAGGTTCTGTATCCTATGTTACTGATACTCCTGATTTTTGGAGAAGACCAAAAGAAAGTTATCCTTCTCATGCTGAAGCTTTTACAGGAGATCCTGCTTACTTTAGACATACTATTTCTGCAGCAAAATTATTAATGGAAGAACTTGGATTAAGACCTTCTGATTTTAAATATGCTATTTTTCATCAACCAAATGGAAAATTTCCATTAAAAGCAGCAAAGATTTTAGGTTTTACTAGAGAACAAGTAGAACATGGATTTATAGTTCCATATATAGGTAATCTATATTCTGGTTCTTCAATGACTGGCTTTTCTGCTATACTAGATATTGCCATGCCAGGTGATAGAATATTATTAGTAAGCTATGGTTCTGGTGCTGGTAGTGATGCTTTTAGTTTTATTGTACAAGATGGTATCATTACTAAAAGAGATAATGCTCCAAAAGTTATGGATTATATAAAAAAGAAAAGGAAAATAGATTATGCAATTTATTGCAAAATAAGAGGGAAGATCTAGGTGGGATAATGAGAAGAGTTGCCATAATAAGTTATGGAATGACAAAAGTTGATAGGCACTGGAATAAATCTATTAAAGATTTGTTTAGTGAAGCTACTTTAAAGGCAATAAATAAAGTCAATATACCAAAAGTAGATGCTATATTTGTTGGTAATATGTGTGCATCAGATTTATGTGATCAAAATAATATAGGAACTGTGGTTGCAGATCATCTTGGTATGATTCCAATCCCTTCATATAGAATAGAAGCAGCATGTGGTTCTGGAGGCGCAGCAATACTTTCTGGCTTCATGGCAGTAAGCTCAGGACTATTTGATATTGTTGTAGTTGGTGGTGTAGAAAAACTTACTGATGGTGTTGGGAAAAAAGCTACTTTCTCTCTTGGAAAAGCAGCAGATTTTGAATATGAGCTTTTCTATGGAATTACTTTTGCTAGTTTAAATGCGCTTATAATGAGAAGGTACATGGAGGTATATAAAGTACCAAGAGAAGCCTTTGCTGATTTTGCTGTATTAATGCATAGAAATGGTGCAAAAAATCCTTATGCTCAATTACAATTTGAAATCAATAGAGAAACTGTTTTAAAATCTGAAGATATTGCAGATCCAATAAAATTATATGATTGTGCACCAATTGGTGATGGTGCAGCTGTTGTTATTCTTTGTCCATTAGAAGATGCCTCAAGATATAGTGATAGTTTTGTTGAAATAGCTGGAATAGGAAGTGCTACAGATACCATTGATATTGCATCAAGAGAAGATTTATTACTATTAAAATCTATCCTCATAGCTGCTAATAATGCTTATAAAATGGCAAAAGTTTCTCCTTCTGATATCGATTTAGCTGAAATACATGATGCTTTTACTATAAATGCTGCATTATCCTTAGAAGCTTTAGGCTTTTCCAAAAGAGGTGAATTTGATAAGCTTCTTTATGATGGGGCTTTTGAACCAGATGGATTAATACCAGTGAACTTGAGTGGTGGATTAAAATCAAGAGGACATCCTGTTGGTGCTACTGGAGTTTATCAAATAGCTGAAATTATAATGCAATTACTAGGAGAGGCTGGAAAAAATCAGTTAAAAAATGCTGAAATTGGTCTTGCCCAAAATATGGCTGGTGTTGCTTCTAATTCATATGTAACCATATTAAAGAGGTGTAGATAATGTCTGTTCCAAGATACTGGAGAAATATACCTCAAAGAGTAAGAATGGAAGCTTTAAAATGTAAATCTTGTGGCAAAATAATCTATCCTCCTAGAGCAAAATGCATATATTGTGGTAAAAATGATTTTGAGTGCTATACAATACCAGAAAAAGGACGATTAATTTCATTTAGTATTATTCGACATCCACCAATTGGCTTTGAACATACTACACCATATGTTGTTGGAATAATAGAATTTGAGAATGGCTTAAGAATTTCTTCTCAAATTACTGATGTTGATATAAATGAACTAAAAATTGGAATGGAAGTAGAACAAGTTTTTAGAAAAGTATCAGAAGATGGCAAATCAGGAATAATACAATATGCTATAAAATTTAGACCAATTTTTCAAAATATTTAATTATTTTTTTCTTATTTCTTTTTGACGGTGGAAAAAATTGCGAGAAGAAAATCCATTAGAGTCAATTTTATCATCACTTTCAAATAAGACTAGAATAGAGATTTTAAAGCTAATTAGTAGAGAGGGGCCTCTTTCCTTTACTGAAATTATGGAGAAATTACAGATGGATCCAAAAATTCATGCTGGAAAGTTTGGCTATCATCTTAAAATGTTAAATGAATCTGGATTAATAGCATCAGATGAAACATCTGGGAAATATTATTTAACATCATTAGGTCAAGAAGTTTCAAATTTTGTATATAACATTGAAGATTTTGTATGTAAAGAAAAAAGTGAAATGTTAGTAAGAACCTCAAGTNTAACTATAGAGCCATTTGATAGGAAAAAAATTGTAGAAGCCTTAGTTCGCGAAGCTAATATGCCAAGGAGATTAGCTGATACTATATCAAAAGAAGCTGAAGAGAGATTAAAGAAATCACAAATAAAATATTTGACTGCTGCACTAATAAGAGAATTTGTAAATGCCATTCTTTTAGAAAAGGGACTTGAAGAATATAGACATGTTCTAACTAGACTTGGACAACCTGTCTATGATGTTACACTTACAATAAAAAATACATCAAAACTTGGAGATCCTTCTCCAGAAATAATACATTCTATTGCTGGAGATGCTGTACTTGAAGAGTACATGCTTTTAAAAGTTCTTCCAAGAACTATTGCAGATGCACATTTATGTGGTATGATCCATTTAAATAATGCTAATTATTGGGTTTTAAGACCTGCAAATGTTTTTCATGATATAAGACCAATATTAGATAATAAAATATCTATAAATGATCTTGTTCTTCCTTATCCTAATAAACCACTAACCTTTAAAGAAGTACTATTTCTTATAAATGCTTTAATAAGACAAACTATGGGTTATGTGTCTTTTGCTCAGTCAATTCCATTTTTCAATGTCTTTTTAGCACCATTTGCTAAAGGATTGGATGAAGAAAATATTAAGAAATTACTTAGAGAATTTATTTTAAATTTGAACTTATTAACAGGTAGTCATATTCCAAAAGTTTCTTTTGAACTTGAATTTGGAATACCTAATTTTTTAGAAAATGTAAAGTGTATTGGACTTGATGGAAAACAATACATATATGGAGATTTCTTTGAAGAGTCTATTAAAATATATAATACATTAATTGATGTTTTATCTGAGACAGATGGCACTTCAAAACCATTATTAAATCCAGCTTTATTTATAAAAATTAGAGGTAAAAGTAAATCATTTGATAAATTTTATGATATGTTAATAAAAGCATGTAAATTAGCAAGAAAATGGAGTAATGTATATTTTATAAATCAAGAAGCTCCATGGCAGACTGAAAATGTTTCATATAATTTAGATTTATCACGAGTAGACTCTGTTAATAATTGGGAATATGATACATTAAGAATTGGTGTATTAGATAATGTTACAGTAAACTTACCTAGAATTGCCTATGAGGCAAAAGGTGATGATGAACGTTTAAAAGAAAGATTATATGAAGTAATGGAAATTGCAATAGAAGCATTAAATATAAAAAGACAAGTAATGGAGGAAATGATTTCATTAGATGGTATAATCCCATTATTTAAAGAAAATGTGGATGGAAGTAGCTACTTTAGGTTGAAACTCTCTCCAGGAATAATAAGCTATATTGGTCTTTATGAAGCAGTAAAATATCATACTGATAATGATATTTCAGAGGATAATGATGCACTTAAACTTGCAAAAGATATTGTTTCAATAATTTCAGATATCTGTAATAGAACATCTATGAGACTTTTGCCTTCTAGTATAGTATTCGAGCCCGTTGGTGAAAGGTTACTAAATCTAGATATTAAATATGGGTATATTAAATCTAGAGATATTCAATGCTATACAGAATGTTCTAACCTTCCATTATATATGGCCATAGAACTTAAGACTAGACTAAGAATAGAAGAAGAATTTCAAATGTTAACTAAAGGAGGACATTTATTTGATTTTAGACTTGAAGAGCCATATCCCACAGAAGAAGTATTAGCCAATTATATAAAAAGAATTGTAGAAACAACTCAACTTGGTATGTTTACATTTACTAGAAACTATACTTATTGCTGGAGATGTAAAACTATAAATTATGGAAGTTATTCTAGATGTCCCAATTGTGGATATGATGGAAATAAATTAGCAATATACAGTAAAGTATATGGCAAAAATAAACCATCTATATTTTGGAGCCAAGAAGAAAAAGACTTTATAACAAATTCAAAATCTTTTATTCTATAGTTCACTTCGAAGTTAGCAATATTATAGCTTGGGCAATATCTCCTTTTGTTGTTTCTAATGCTCTTCTAGCCTCTTCAATACTTTTTCCTGTTTGTGCAGCTACTAGTTGTATGTCTTCTTCAGGAATTTCAATCTTTTCTTCTTCTCTTTCTTCTCTTTCTTCTCCGATTACTTGATAGATTTTTTGTCCTCCTATCTTCATAATCATAACTTGTGGATTTTTTATTATAATCTTCTTCTCTTTCATTATAAATAATACTTCCTCAATTCCTTGTACTTCTTCTACTTCCATTCCCATTCTTTGCATTAATCTTCTAGCTTCTCTTGGACTAATCCTCTTCATTTACACCACTCCTCACTTTTACAGCAATTCCATTTTTAAATCGCCTCATTTCACGTCCATTTAATAGAGATTTTCCTACAGCAATAACATTTTCTTTTAAATCTGTTATAATTACTTCTTCTCCTGGTCTTATTTCTTCATCACAACTTATTACATGCTTTGAAAATAGATTTCTTCCTTTTTTCAAGAATTCTACAACCTCATCTTTTACAACTACTCTATATTTTGGATATGGTAATATTGAGATAAGTCTTTTTGCGCCTTCTATACTTAATGCTAAATAACCATCATTAGTTCTTAAAGTTGCTATTAACTTTCCATTATGATATATATTCTTTATTTTTCCTGTCCTCTTAGATCTTATTACCATTACTTCTTCTGGAAAAAGAATTTTTCCACAACCTTTTCCAAATTGAATATCTGCAACTGCTCTTATTCTTATTAATTCATCTTTTGTTATACCACTAAGCATAGGTTCCACTTGATATTATTTTCCCTTTACTTTTTCTTAATATTTTTTCTATTGCCTTAAAGAAATCTCCTTTTACTACATATTCTCTATTATCTCTTATTGCAAACATTCCTGCCTCAGTACATATGGCTTTAATATCTGCACCTGTTGCTCCTTCAGTTATTTTAGCTAATTCTTTTACATCTATTTCTTCTTTAATATTCATTTTTGATATGTATATTCTAAAAATAGCCTCTCTTCCCATTTGATTTGGAAGAGGCACTTCTATTATTCTATCAAATCTTCCAGGTCTTA
>QNVI01000067.1 GCA_004348015.1 Thermoproteota archaeon
TTCTTCTTCTTCAGGCCATTCCTCTTCTTCTTCCCATTCTTCTTCTTCTTCAGGCCATTCCTCTTCGAATTCTTCTTCCTCTTCTTCCCATTCCTCTTCAAATTCCTCTTCTTCTATTTTGTACATTTTCAAACCTCCAACATAATGGATTTTGGGGAGTTTGTAATATTTAAATGTAGTGTTCCAAAAAGCTGACGGTTCCTGCCATGAATAGCGAGGGTTCTACACCCACTAGGGCTTTCCATCACCGATCAGGGCCCCTCACGGGTGCGACATCATTATTCAGGCCCCGTCGTCAGCATCGAGGAGGCCGTGCTAATTGCCTGCTAAGCTCGCACTGCCCAACTTCATATGTAGGTTGTATCAAGATATTTATAAGCTTTTAAGCTTTTTCTTAAAACAGCTCTCCGCTCTGAAGGACGAAACCTCCAACCAAGAGTGATGATATTTGAAAATAAAACTCTCCTTAACTGATATAAATAGAATATTTGAAATAGGAGAAATGATAAAAAAAGGAGGGGTAATTGTTTATCCAACTGATACTGTATATGGCATTGGAGGAAATCCTTTTTTAGAAGATGTTGTAATAAGAATAAAGAATATAAAACAAAGAGAAGAAAAGGCAATGCCTATACTAGTTTCAAGTCTTGAAAAAGCAAAAGAAATAGCATATTTTAATGATCTTTCATTAAAGATTGCAAATACTTTTTGGCCTGGACCTTTAACTATAGTATTAAAAACAAAAGTAAAGTTTTCTCCTCATCTAACTGGAGGAAGAGATAGTATAGGCTTAAGAATACCAAATCATGAATTAGCCTTAAAAATAATTGAGGCTTCAGGAGGAGCACTTATAGGTACAAGTGCAAATATTTCAGGAAGACCACCAGCAATAAGTATTGAAGATTTAGATGAAAAAATAAGATCCTCTGTAGATTTAATAATAGATGGTGGAAAATGTTATTTAGGAAAACCTTCAACTGTTATAGAAGTTATAGATTCAAAAATTAAAATTATTAGAATTGGAGCAATTGGAATTGATGAATTTATAAAAAGGGGAATACCAATTGAAGGAATTTAACTTAATAATAACAAGTAAGAGAAGAAATGAAATTAGATGTGAAAAAGAATTCTTAGTACTATCAAATATACTAGGATTGGAAAATGTAGAAATTGAAAGAACTAAATTCTCAGGAGTTATTATTTGTAAAATTGAAGAAGATCCTATGAATTTTATAAAAAGAGCAAAAAAGATAATTGAAGAGGATCCTTGGAGTTTTAGATATATACAAAGAATTATTCCTATTCAAAAAGTATGTGAAATTAATAAAATAAAAGATGTCGTAAAAGATCTTCAAATTCCTAAGGATAGTACATTCAAAATAGTTGTAAATAAAAGAGGAAGTAATGTAAAAAGTAAAGAAATAATTGAAGAAATTGCATCTATTATTAATGGAAAAGTAGATCTGGAAAATCCTGATTTTATTATTGATGTAGAAATAATTGAGGATATTGTAGGTTTGTCTTTAATAAAAGAAGAAGATATTATATCCATACCAAAACTTCAGGAGAAAATATTATCTAGTGAGATCGAATAATGCAATTTTTTCTAAAACTAAAGATTGTATAGCAATTTCCTCAGATTCATATAATTTCTTTGATATTAAAAATTCTTTTTCATTTATTTTGAAAAAATTCATTAAATTCTTTATTTTTTCATTATTTATTTTAATTAATGATTCATCTTCTATACCATATTTTGATAATTCCTTCAAGAATGAATCTAATTTCTCTTTATCCTCTGAAAATGCAATTAAAATACATTTTTCATTTTTTACTCCTATTTTATCTAAAGCTTCTTTTATTTGTCTTGTAGCTGCAACAGATAATAAAAGATCCATTGGTAATGATTTTGCAATATTTCTTTTCTCCTTCCATGCTCTAATAGTAGTTTTAAAAGCATATATGATATGCTCATATCCTGCAATTAGCTCATTATTAAAAACTTGAGTCTTTACAATTCCATCCTGTAATATATCTGTTATATTAGTTTTTATAATCATTGGAATTATAAAGAAATGATAATTTTCATAATTTCCAATATACATAATCTCTCTAGATTACTAAATCTATATATTCTTTAGGTATTCCAATAGAGATCAATTTATCTCTTATACTTTCTTTTGATTCTTCTTTCCACATATTAATTAATTGTTCAATACTTTCTCTTATTTCCCATGGATAAATTATCCAAGCATCTACAATTTCAACATAGTAATCTGGAGTAATTTTAGACCATGGTTTCATATGTATTGTAGCAATTTTTACATCTTTTGCTCCCATAGAAACAATATACTGCTTAGCAAGATTCATACTTTCTCCACTATCAACTACATCATCTACAATTAATACAGATTTTCCATCTGGGGGTTCGGATATTGGTTGGGTTATTATTGGTTTATAATCCTTCTTCCCTATACCTTTATAAAATTCAATTCTCAGTGATGCTAAATTCTTTATACTTAATAAATCTGATAATAAGCGTGCTACAATCCATCCTCCTCTTGCAATACCAACAATCATATCTGGATGATATTTACTATTTAATATTTTATTTGCAAGACTAAGAACTGAAGATTGTATTTTATTCCAATCTACTACCAATATTTTCATTCGTTAACCTCCATGAACTGTTGGTAATATAACAATTTCATCTCCATCTTTTATTTTTGTATTTAGGCCTCCAATAAGGTTATAATCTTTTCCATTAATAAAAATTATGATATCTGAATGAAGACTTCCATCTTCGTTGAATAATCTTGATCTTACCTTAGGAGATTCTTTATTTTTTAAATAATCTAGTAGATCTTTAAGTGTATCTCCTTCTATATTAATAGATTTTATAGGTTCTTCAGAAAGTCCTTTTAATACAGCCATATATTTTAAAGTTATAGTAGGAATATTTATCACCCATAAAAATCAGTGGAGGTGCTTTTTCTTCATTGTTTCCTCAGAGCAGGTCAACCTCCTCATCTAATAGATGATATGGATTTCAAAAATATAAATCATGCTGCCTTAGATTCCTCTAATCTCTTTTCTTCTAATTTCTTCTTTGCCATTAATAGTCTTGTAATGTATCCTGCTACTCTATTTCTTAAATGTTTACTTCTAATGTTAGAATATTTACATACTAATTCTTTATTAGTTTTGAAATCTGTTGTAAATACATTTGGATATGTTTCTACTAATTTTCTTGCAACTATTTTTATTTTACCCACTCTAACTTTTCCCATATTATCATGCAAAAGAAAAACAAAAATTTAAGATTTTCTAAAAATATCTAATTTTAGAAAAGGGAGGAGTAAAATGCCAGATATAGCATTATCAGCAATTGATAGAATCATGAGAAAAGCTGGTGCTGAAAGAATTAGTGAAGATAGTGTTGAGGCATTAAGAGAAGTTCTAGAAACTATTGCTTTAGAAATTTCTAGAGAAGCTGTAACATTAGCAAAACATGCAGGAAGGAAAACTGTTAATGCTGAAGATATAAAATTAGTAAGTAGAAAATTATTAGCATTAACTAGACTTGGCATATAATAGAAATCTATATATAGAAGTAGTAATCTTTCTTTTTTTGCGAAAATATGGTGATTTCTCTATGGTAGCAGCTCAAGTTGGTAGTGTTCCTGTATTAATATTAAAAGAAGGAACTCAAAGAACTCATGGAAGAGAAGCACAGAGAATAAACATAATGGCAGCAATTACTATTGCTGAGGCTGTAAAAAGTACTCTAGGACCAAAAGGAATGGATAAAATGCTTGTAGATACACTCGGTGATGTAACAATAACTAATGATGGTGCTACAATTCTAGGAGAAATAGAAGTACAGCATCCAGCTGCAAAAATAATGGTAGAAGTATCAAAAACTCAAGACGAAGAAGTTGGAGATGGAACTACAACATCAGTTGTTCTTGCTGGAGAATTATTAAAGAAAGCTGAAGAACTAATTGAGAAGAATATTCATCCAACACTTATAGTTCAGGGATATAAGAAAGCCACAGAAAAAGCAATAGAGACCTTAGAAAAAATTGCAATTCCAGTTGATATAAATAATGATGAAATGTTAAGAAAAGTTGCATATACTTCTATGAATAGTAAAGCTTCTGCAGGAATAGCAGATATATTTGCAGATATGGTTGTAAAAGCTGTAAAGCAAATTGCTGAGAAACGTGGAGAGAAATACATAGCAGATATTGATTATGTACAAGTAGTGAAAAAACAAGGAGGAAGTGTAAACGATAGTTTACTAGTTTATGGAGTAATAGTTGATAAAGAAGTTGTACATCCAGGAATGCCAAAGAAAGTTCAAGATGCAAAAATAGCATTACTTGATTGCCCATTAGAAATTGAGAAAACTGAAATTGATGCTGAAATAAGAATTTCAGATCCAACACAAATGAAAGCATTCATAGAAGAAGAAGGAAGAATGCTTAAAGAAATGGTTAATAAAATAAAAGCAGTAGGTGCTAATGTAGTATTCTGTCAAAAAGGAATAGATGATCTTGCACAACACTATCTAGCAAAAGAAGGAATTATGGCATTGAGAAGAGTAAAGAAATCAGATATGGAGAAATTAGCTAGAGCAACAGGTGCAAGAATTGTTACAAATCTTGATGATTTAACACCAGCAGACCTAGGATATGCAAAACTTGTAGAAGAAAGAAGATTTGGTGAAGATAAATTAACATTTGTTGAAGGTTGTAAAGATCCAAGAGCAGTAAGTATACTCATAAGAGGAGGATTACAAAGAGTTGTAGACGAAGCTGAAAGAACACTTCATGATGCTCTATGTACTGTATCTGATGTAATAGAAGAAGGAAAAGTAGTTGCTGGTGGTGGAGCACCAGAAATGGAAATTGCAAGAGCCTTAAGAGAATATGCTACAAGTATAGGAGGAAGAGAACAATTAGCAATTGAGGCTTTTGCAGATAGTATAGAAGTAATTCCAAGGACCTTAGCAGAAAATGCTGGACTTGATCCAATTGATATAATTGTGGAATTAAGATCAAGGCATGAAAAAGGAGAGATTTGGGCAGGCGTAGATGTAATATCAGGAAAAGTTGCAAACATGTTAGAAAAAGGTGTAATTGAGCCATTAGTAGTAAAAACACAAGCAATAAAATCAGCAACAGAAGCATGCTCAATGATATTGAGAATTGATGATGTAATTGCTGCAGCAAAGACCACAACTCCATCAAAGACTCCTGAAAAAACAAAAGAAGAAACTGGTAGTGAATTAGATTAATTTTTTTAATTTTTTATTTTTGGAGGTTTTTTT
>QNVI01000068.1 GCA_004348015.1 Thermoproteota archaeon
AAATACAAGAGAAATTGTTCCAGGACTTTTTGCAGCTGGTATGGCTGTAGCTGCTATAGATAAAACACCACGTATGGGTCCAATATTTGGTGGTATGTTATTAAGTGGTGAAAAAGTTGCTCAATTAGTTATAGAGAAAATTAAAGGAAAATAAAAACTAAAGAGTTTTATTATCGATAAAATTAATTAAATCTTTAGCAAATTTTTTATTAAATATTTTTCAGCAAAAAGAGAAAATGAATTTTCTTCAAAAATATAACAATGGTTTTTATAAATAGACTGTCATTTTTTACTCCATTAATATAATCATTATTTATGTAAGATCTTAGTAAGACATCTTTCCATATCCATGAAAAGTTATTATACTAATATTTCCATGCTCTTCATATCCAATAATTGAATCTTTAAGTCTGCTCTTTTCATTAGTTTTAAGCCCTTTAAAAATTTCATGATTAAAAATATAAGTATTTTGCTATGATTAAATAAAATTCTATATGAAATTCCTGATTTATAATGATAAACTTTCTTAGAAATTTAGAAATATTAATTTTACAAATAATAAATTAATGCTTATTTGTGATAAATGTGGTAAATGGTCTAAACTGGGATATACTATATGTCCTTATTGTGGTTATGTACTACTACATAATGATAAAAATAAATCTCTATTTTTAGACTTTATGAGAAGTCTAATAATTAGAGAAAGAAATGAGGAAAAAAGAAGAATTGAAAGAGATAAAATTGTTGGTAAAATTATTGATGTAACTGAAGATATGATCACAATAGAGTGCCAAATTCCAAGATTTGAAGAAGGAGATGTAATAGGTTATATTAAGGAGGGAAAAATTGAGCCATTAGGAATAGTATTAAGTGGAGGAAGATTTATAACAATTGCTTTATACAAACCATTGGATCTAAAAGAAGAAGAAAACTTAGAGATTTGTGAAAGTGAAGTATTAATAGGATATGATCTTCAGCTTAATCTTATAGAAAAAATAAAGAAAAATGAATTAAATGAATTTGAAGAAAAAGCAATTAAACATTTATTTGAGATAAGTAATTTAAAGAATTTAAGAAAAGCTAAACCCTCAGATAATTTAGATGTTAAGGAGAAATTTGTTTTAGATGATTCTCAATTAGAAGTTATCGAATATGCATTAGGACTTGAAGAAAATGAATCTCTTATTATAATAGGTCCTCCTGGTACTGGAAAGACAAGAGTAATTGCTAAAATAGCATATGAACTATATAAAAAAGGAGAAAGAGTACTTATTACTTCACATACAAATAGAGCTGTTGATAATGCCTTAGAGATTTTACCAATTGAAATATCATTAAGAGTAGGTAGACCTGAAAAAGTATTACCAAGTATAAGACCATATCTTCTTAGCTATAAAGCTAGATCAATTTTAGGATCAAAATTAGAAGATCTAGAAAATAAAATAATTAACATAAAAAAGGAAATTTATGGAATTTATCAAATAAAAGATGAATG
Organism: Thermoproteota archaeon; assembly: GCA_004348015.1. Taxonomy (GTDB): domain Archaea; phylum Thermoproteota; class Methanomethylicia; order Methanomethylicales; family Methanomethylicaceae; genus WYZ-LMO11. Next base: position 1,496 of record QNVI01000068.1, read on the forward strand.
GTATAGAATTGGTTATTGGAAAAAATATCGAGATAGACTACAAGATGCCAAAAATAGATTGAAAAAGCTTTTTGAGGAAAGAAATTTAATTCTAATGGAAGAAAGTAAAAAGCTTATTAAAGAAGCAAAAATTATAGGATCAACTTTAATAAAATCAAATCTTCCACCATTAGATAATCAGTATTTTGATACAGTACTTATAGATGAATGTAGCCAGGTATCAATAACATTAGCTTTATTAGGTATGATAAAAGCTAAGAAATGGATATTAGTAGGAGATCATAAGCAATTATTACCTATATTTCAAACATTAGAAGATAAAAAGATACAAGAAAATTTAAGTGCATTTTGCTATATGCTTAATAAGTATAAAGAGAGATCTTTATGGTTAAAATGGCATTATAGAAGCAATAGTAATATAATAGGATTTTCAGCTCATTACATATATGAAGGGAAAATTTTTCCTGTAAGCTCATGCAAAAATATAAAACTTGAAATTAAGGAATATCCCATAGAGTTTTTAAATCCTGATATTCCAATTGTATTTCTTCATATAAATAGTAAAGAGTCTATTAGAGAAGATGGATCAAAATTTAATGAAATTGAGGCGAATATTGTAGTAAAAATTATTAAGATATTGAGAAACTTAGGAATAAAAAGTGAAAATATTGGTGTAATAACTCCATATAGAGCACAAAGAGACTATATAAAAGAAATTCTAAAAAATAATGAAATTGAAATTAATACTGTAGATTCATTTCAGGGAAGAGAAAAAGACGTAATAATTTTCACAATAACAAGTACAAAAGATATGTCATTTGTTGAAGATGAAAATAGATTAAATGTAGCATTTACAAGAGCGAGAAGAAAATTAATAGTAATCGGTAATGCTAATTCAATACGTAAAGAACATAAGATTTTATTTAAATTTCTTTCTTATGTTAAAGAGAAAGGTGGATATTTTACTAATGGATTTTTAAATTAAAATTAAAAACTTAAAATATATCACTTTTTTAGTATGAGTAATAAATTTCCTCAATGTGCTAAATATCCATTAAAAGCTTGTTATCGCAATGAATCTAATAAACCTGATTTCTGTTCCGTGATTTTATATCCTAATTTAATAAATGAATCTATGAAAGAATATGAAAATGAATTTATTAAAAATATTCATAAATTATCAACAATTATAGAAAAGGAAGGACATAGCCTAGAATTAGAGAGACCATTGAAATTTGCAAAAGACTTAATATTAAGAAAATTGGAATTGCTTTTTGTATAGGATTAGATGAAGAAGTTAGTAGATTGAATAAAATATTTGAATCATATGGATTTAATGTTTATTCTATAGCATGTAAGTGTGTAGATAAAAAATTGAACTTGAAGAAAAGGATAAGCTAAAAACATGGATCTCATGAATCTATATGCAATCCTGTCCTTCAAGCGATAATATTAAATCATAAGAGCTAAATGTTATTGTGGGATTATGCATAGGACATGATACTATATTTATGAAATATTCAAAAGCTCCAATAGTATGCTTAATAGCTAAGGATAGAGCTACATGTCATAATTCAGCTGCTCCATTATATGCTCCATTATATGCTCCACACTATTTCTCAAATAGGATAATACTTTAACTTTTAAAATAAATCATATGTTTGCATGATTTTAGAATAAAACTTATATATATAGTCATTATATTACCTATATTGAGTGTCTACCTATGAGTAAGTATATTACTGTTTCCGCTAAAGTTAGAAGAGAATTATTAGATGAAGCAAGAAAACTTAATATAAATGTCTCTGAGCTCATTAGGAGTACTCTTGAAAATGAAGTACGTAGACGTAAACTATTATTACTTGAAGAAAAATTAAAGAATCAAAAATCTATTCTTGATAAAATTAATATTGATGATATTGTAAAAATTATTCGAGAAGATAGAGAAAGTAGATGATTAAATCAATGTATTTATTTGATTCTTCTAGCATAATTAAAGCTTTTAAAGAAATTAAATTAAAACCTCTTGGAGGTCAGGCTATTCAGTGTTTAACAATCTACGAAGTTCTTAATGCTATTTGGAAGGAATTTACTTTATTACATTTACTAACAGCTGATGAAGTATTATCATTAGTCAATAGTTTCTTAGATTTAGTTCATGAAATGATAATACTTGATATAAAAGGACTTGAACATGATATTATTCAGTTAGCAATAAGCAGAAAAATGACAGTCTATGATGCATCATATATAGCTTTAGCAATAAAGTACAAGTTAGCACTAGTAACTGAAGATAAAGAACTTATTAAGAAATCAAGAGATTTAATTCAAGTAGTAAGCCTTAATGATATAATACATTAATCACTTCAGTAAGAGTCGCGAATAAATCATTATTTCCTTTGTGTAAAATCCATTAAAGTCCTCTGTGTTTTCTTAGCTTTTTCAAGCATAATCTCTAATGATTTTATTCGTTCAATTATATCCTTTTTCGGTTCTACAGTTCCTTTATTTAAAAGCTCCATGAAGAATATATCTCTTATTGGCTCATAAACATACTTATAGAATTTACTAGCATCTTTTAAAATCCAATCAGGGAATTTTGAAATATAATCTAATGCTACTTGCCATGCTTTTTCAGCATTAATTAATCTATCAATTCTCATTGTAACTTGATGATCATAATTACTTGGAGATTGTTCAGCACCTCCAAATATAAATAATCCACTTGGAGAAATCTTAACATATTCACCAAGAACTTCTTTATAATCCTTAAGATCTTCACTTTGTTTAATTTCATCTAATTTTTTTATTTCCTCAAGTTCTTTTAATATATTATTTGGTATTTTTGATTTTCTAGGTCCATAATGTTTAGCCCATGCATAGAAAATAGCTCTATTAAGTCCAAAACTTTTTGCTTTTTCTAAATCCTTATGAATTTTATAATATCTAGCAGCTTGTAATAAAGCCATAACTTGAAATCTTCCTATACCAAAAGCTTTAAGTTTATTTTCTAATTCATTACTCATAATAGTCCCTATTATTTACCAGAAAAATATAGTTTATAAAAGATTTTCAAGTGATAAAAATGATTTCATATAATTGGGGTTCAGCTCTTACATGGGTTCATATAATTTGATATTTCTCATTGCCTCATTCTTATTCCCCTGCATTCCACTCGGATTCTCATCGGACTTAGGGGCATTCAGGGCCACCCCAGGGATCCCACATCTTAAGTACTTGTACTTTTTGTAGAGATTTATTGTTGCAATAACATCTCTATCACTTATGAAATTGCATCTCTTACATCCCAATACTCTATTCCCATTATTGACTAGCTTATCACCACATATAGGACATTTTGAAGATGTCCCTTTAGGATTTATTTTAACGACCTTTATATTCCTCTCTTTAGCTTCATATTCTATACAAA
>QNVI01000069.1 GCA_004348015.1 Thermoproteota archaeon
CTTTTGTATTTACTATATAACATTTATATTACCTCGATATTCATTAAGCATTTATTTTTTAGAATCTTTTTACTAAACAATGAATTTACCATAAAAAACATTAAGTAAATTTGAAATGTAATAATGACTTTAATAATTTTTGGAAAATTCTTCAATTTAGTATTTTTTGAATTATAATTAATTTCATTTAATTTTTCATTATAATCTTCTCTTCTCATAATTTATTAATTTAACTAAGTTACTAAAAAGTATCATTTGATACAAATTATTTATGATGTATTTCTCTGAGCAAAATTCTAGGATATAAATACATATACCATCCAATAATTTGCATTAATGACATTAGGATTATAATCACAATCAATAATAAATCATAATGAAAATATTCTATTGAGCTTGATACTAATCCACACAATAGAATTAATAATGATACAAAATTACCAATTATAAGTATTTTCCCTATCCTCTTGGTTAATAAAAACATACTAACAAGTGGTTCTCTTTTTCCTTTATCTGTAAGTCTTAAAAAGCCTTTTCCATCTTTTTCTACTAATCCTTCATTTATTAAACCGTTAACATCATAGAGCTCTCGATATATTTGCTGACTTTTAAATCCTAAAACTTTTTGAATTTCTGATGGGCTTTCACTTAGTTTTTTATAGGTAAGTGCAATTAGAATTTGCTGTTTAGCTGTTAAATCAATCATTCTTTTTGGCATTTATTATACCTCTATTTTTCTTATTTTTATTATTAGATTAACACATAGCTTATTTTACATTTATTTGTATTTCTAAATAATTTTTATAAAAACATATAACTAAAAAACAAATAGATTATTATGCAAGATCATAAAATAAAAATTCCTGGCATGATCTATATATTCATTTCCTTTATTCCATGGATTATGTATTGGATATTATGTGGGTTTGAAAATATCCTAGGTATTGTTATTCCTTTTTTATTTTCCTTATTCCTAATAATCCTTCAAATCTATGAAAGAGAATTCAATTTAATGGATATTATTTCTATGATTTATTTTAGTATTTCTTTAGTAATTACTTTTATTTTTAAGTTAAATATATTCATAGAAAAGAGTGGTCTTTTGGGATATTTTGCTTTATTTTTCATGTCATTATTCTCTCTAATTATTAAAAGACCTTATACCCTACAAGTTTCTAAAAGAGATTATCCAGAAATATATTGGAAAGATGAAAGATTTTTAAAAATCAATAATATAATAACAGAAGTTTGGACTATTATTTTCCTAATAAATGCCCTTATATTTTTTATTATGAGTAATTATGTTACAATAATTATTTCAAATACTTTAATAGTCTTTGGTATAATCTTTTCAATATTATTTCCTACAAAGGCACCTGCATATTTTGTTTCAAAAGAATTTAAAAAATATGACTGGAATGTTAAAATTGATTCTAAAAAAGATTCTAAAAAAGAAAATGAATATGATGTTATAATAATTGGATCTGGAATTGGAGGATTAACATGTGGTGCTTTGCTTTCAAAAAGAGGATATAAAGTATTAGTATTAGAGCAACACTATCAAGTTGGTGGTTATTGTTCTTCTTTTAAGAGAAAGGAATTTGTTTTCAATACTGGAGTGGAAGATGTAAGTGGATTATGGGAGAAAGGACCTATTACATATCTTTTGAAAGAATTTGGATTAAAAAAAGATGATTTATTTGTTAGAAATACTATGAGATATATTTTTAGATGTGAGAAAATTGATATTCCTCATGATTTAAATGAATTTATAAAATTACTTTCAGAGAGATTTCCAGAGGAAAAAGAAAACATAATTGCTTTTTTCAATGAGGCTAAAAAAGCTTATGAAGAATGTTATAAAGATAGTGAAATTTATGGCGTTCCTTTACCTGCTGAGCTTATTGTAAAGGTTTTTGGAGCAAAGAAATTATTGAATTATCCTAAAGAACATCCTCATTTTTATGATTGGATGAATAAGACCTTTAAGCAAAAACTTGATGAATTCTTTAAAAATGAAGATTTAAAAAGAATTCTTAGTGCTTTATTAGCCTATACTGGAACAGCGCCAGATAAAACCCTTGCAAGTAGTGCGCTTACAGCAAATATTTCTTATTATATTTATGGAGGTTATTCTATAAAAGGAGGAGCACAAAATTTTGCTAATATATTAAAGAATATTATTGAAAATAATAATGGAAAAGTTTTATTAAATCATAAAGTAGATGAAATATTAGTTGAAAATGGAAAGGTTAAAGGAGTAAAAGTTAAAGATAAAATTTTTAAGAGCTCTATTATTGTTGCTAATGTAAATGCTAAGACTACATTTTTAGAGCTTATTAAAGAGAAAAATTTGGATAAGAATTTTATTAACTATATAAAAAGCTTGAAAATGTCTCCTTCTTGCTTTATGGTATTTTTAGGAGTTGACATGGATTTATCTGAATATCCCATACTCATTAAAAATTTAGATGATGGTTATGGAATTATTATTAATTCTAATGCGGATTCAAATCTAGCACCAAGAGGTAAATCAAGTATTACAATAATTACTTTTGCTAATTATCATGATTTTCCAGAGAGAGGAACAAAAGAATATTTGAAAAAGAAAAAAGAATATGCTGAGGAATTAATTAAAAAAGCTGAGAATATCATTCCTAATTTAAGTAAGCATATAATTATTCAAGATGCTGCAACACCAAAAACTTTTGAGAGGTATACATCAATGCCAGAGGGTGCAATTTATGCTTTTGATCAATCAATTGAAACCAAAAGACCTTACTTTAAAACACCAATAAAAGGTCTATATTTAGCAAGTGCCTCAACTTTTCCAGGTGGAGGAATAGAAGCAGTTGTAATATCGGGAATTATCTGTGCAAATGATATTTGTAATTGGAAATTGAAATAATTAAAATATTCATTTACTGGGATAGTTATGTTATAAGTGAATGTTGAATGATTTTAAAATTATCTTAATTGCTACGTGAAGAATACCAAGGAGAAACCTATAGCATCAATAAGCCAGTGAGCCATCATTAAAGGTATTAACTTTCTAGTTTTAACATATATAAAACCTGTTATAAGTCCAAAGATTAATGTGTATATTATGCCAGGTCCATGATAAAGGCCAAACAGTATTGCTTGAATGATAACTGCTATTACTGAATTATTTGCAAGTCTTTCAAATCTTGTTAGTAAATATCCCCTCCAGATGAACTCCTCACAAATACCAGCGATTATGGAGCCAATAGTAGCTAAATAGAGTGATGTATGTAGTGGTAATTTCTTAAGAATATTATTACCATCAAACATTAGTGATGTTACGTAACTTAAGAAGAAGGATATTATTACTAATCCAATAATTATAGATATTGTGAGTAGTAGTTTATCTTGCACACTACCAACTAATGCTTTAATATTCTCATTCTCATGCTTAAGGAATACATATGTTAAGTAAGTAAATAAAACATCGTAAATACTCCATAGATACGGCCCATAAAGGAATACATAGTATGTTGGATTAGTAATGAACTCTTTAAAACCAACTAAAATTATTACAATGGCTGGAGTTAAGATAGTATTAAATATTATAGGTAATACACTAAGGATTAAGACATGTGAGCGAATCGTTTTCAATTAAACCAACCTATAGTGATGAGATTTATATAATATCTAAATTTTATAATTGTGATTAATTTATTTTTCTTATTAATGAAAAAATATTATAAAATAACTATATTATATTAATTATAATTAGGTGAAAAATATTGAGTTGGAAAGCATTTGATACCTATGCAAAAGAATATGATGCATGGTATAAAGAAAATAAAGAAATTTTAGAATCAGAATGTAAGCTTATTAAATCATTAGATCTAAAAGGATTTGGTATAGATATTGGTGTAGGAACTGGTATATTTGCACCTTTTTCAAATGTATCAATTGGTATTGATCCTGCAATTAATATGCTTAAAATAGCAAAAAGTAAGGGAATAGAAGTTATTAGAGCAAGTGGAGAATTTGTACCATTTAGAGAAAAAGTATTTGATTTTGCAATAATGATTGCTACTCTTTGCTTCCTTGAAAGACCAAGAGAAGTTTTAAAAGAAATTCATAGAATTTTAAAAGATAATGGTATTTTTGTAGCATGTATATTACCAAGAAATTCAAAATGGGGAAAACTTTATGAAAAAAAGAAGTTAGAAGGTCATAGATTATATAAGTTTGCTCATTTCTATACTGTTGAAGAAGCATGCTCTCTTATAAATGAGATGGGATTCAAGGTTGTAATGATAAGATCTACTTTACGTCAACCTCCAGGAGCTTTTCTTCATGTAGAAGAACCAGAAGATGGTTTTAAAGATCATGGATTTTCATGTATAAAAGCTATTAAATCTAAATAACAAAATTCTTATTTTAGATTAATTATTAGCTTTTTATTTTTTAAGTCATTTTACTTCTACTATTTTCTTCATTTTTCCTTCTTCTTCAGCTATTTTTAAAGATAACTTCATTTCAAATTCAATGAGCATTTTAACCATTGGATTTTCTAAGTTTATTTTATATAATGTAGCTCTTCCTATCTTCCTAGATGGGATTACTAAGCCTTTCGTAGCTGTTTCTAGTTTCATAAAGGTTTATAATGGTTGATGTTAACTCTTTTATTTGGGAATGGAGGTGCTGAGGCCTAAGGAGGTTTGTGAGAGACTCGGTATTAGCTATACTACTTTGAGGGATTATGTTAGGAGAGGCTACATAAAACCCGTGTTGACTCCTGGTGGTAAGTGGAGGTTTAGAGAGGAAGATGT
>QNVI01000007.1 GCA_004348015.1 Thermoproteota archaeon
AGCACTGATTTTTAAATTTTTCAATCAAAAATAATAAAAATTTAAAATTTAATTAATTATATGGTGGGAAAATGGAAATAACCGTTGTAAAAAGAGATGGATCAAAGGAAGAATTCATGCCTGAGAAAATTGTTGTAAGTTGCTTAAAAGCAGGAGCAACATATGAAAGTGCAAAGAAAATTGCAAAAATTATTGAAGCAAAACTTTTAGAACAAAATGTTAATGAAGTAACAGCAAAAGATTTAACAAGAATGACATTGGAATTACTTAAAAAGGAAAATGAAGATTGGTATAGAAATTGGATTCTATTTGATAAAGCAGTTAAAAGAAGGAAAACTGAAGAAGAATTAAAATAATTTAATTTTTTCTTTTTTCTTATGATTCCTAAATATAAGCTTAGAGATGGAAATGAAATCCCAGCAATTGGATTAGGAAGTTGGCAATTGAAAGGAGATCACTGTATAAATGCAGTAAAATTAGCATTAGAAATAGGATATAGACATATAGATACTGCTGAAATCTATGAAAATGAAAAAGAAATTGGAATTGCAATTAATAATTTTCCAAGGGATGAAATTTTTATTACATCAAAGGTATCAGGAAATCATTTAAAATTTAATAATGTTATTAAATCATGTGAATTATCTCTCAGAAATTTAAATACAAATTATTTAGATTTATATTTAATTCATTGGCCAAATCCCTTTGTTTCTTTAAGAGAAACATTTAAAGCAATGAAAAAGCTCCATGATGATGGAAAAATAATCAGCTTTGGAGTAAGCAATTTTGATTTAAATTTATTGAAAAAAGCATTAGAAATTGAAGAAATTCCAATATGTGTAAATCAAGTAGAATTTCATCCATTTTTCTATCAAAAAGATCTTTTAGAATTTTGTAAAAAACATAATATTATTCTTGTTGCATATTCTCCTTTAGCAAGAGGAAAAATAAATGAAAATAAAATAATTAAAGAAATAGCAAGAAAATATGAAAAAACTCCAGCTCAAATATCATTAAGATGGATTATTCAAAAAGGTGCAATTCCTATTCCTAAGGCAAGTACAAAAGAACATTTAAAAGAAAATATTAATGTTTTTAATTGGAGTATTTCAAAAGAAGATGAAATGAAAATTGATAATATAAAAAAATTTAATTTAATTTCATTTGCCTTTAAAATTCTCAATTTTTTAGTAAAATAATGGGAAAAAGTTTTTAAATCAAAAATCAAAATTTCATAATAGGAAATGAGCAATAGTATAAAACTAAGAAAGATTGGATCATTATTATTTTTAATTTTAGCTACTTTGCTCTTTACTATTAATATTATTGATATTATTATAGAGAAAATTTCTCTGCCTTCTATTTGGACCATAGAAAATGAAGGAAAATTTGTTGCATTTGGTCTTAGAATATGGGCTTTTGTATTTTTCATTATTCCTATTATTATTTCTTTGGTATTTGCAGCATACATCATTCATCCATCAAGATTTGAAAGATATTCCATAATGGCAAGGTTATTATCTTTAATATTTTCTATAATAGGATTTAGTTCAACAGTTATATTAATTTCAATGGCAATTATTAATATGTTTGAGTATTTACTTTCAACATTATTAATACCTCAATTATTCCTTATGACATCTCCATTCTGGACCATGGGAATTTTTTCACTATTTGCATTTAGAAAGGATAAATTTGAAAAATTGAAAAATTATTACAAGATAATAATATTCATGGCATTAATCATAGTAGTCATATGGGCAGTATATTGCAATATACTATACTTTATGATAAGACCATTATTAGGTTAAAATAATAATCAAAATCATTTATAATAACAATTTGTAAACAGGAAAGAATTCTTATGAGTACTGTTATAAATTTGAGAATAACAAAATGGTTAAAAGAAAAGCTTGAAAAATATGGAATTGATATTCCTAATTTCATAAGAAGAAAATTAGTAGAAAAAGTGGAGAAAATCGAACAAGAAGAAATAGAAAAATTACTTAATGAGTTAAAGGAAGCCTTTAAAGGAATAGATCCTTACGAGCTCTCAAAATTAGTTGATGAAGAGCGAAAGGAGAGATAAAATTGTCATATATTTTAGATGTTAGTGTTTATGTACCACTTATAGCTACTATTGGAAGTCATCTTTTAAAGTCATACACAAGATTGATTTTATTATATTGGATTTAACTATTTATGAGACATGCAATGCTTTTCGGAAATCATGGACAAAATTACATAAAATTAGTAAAGAAGGAATTCCAAATGTTGTTCCCTGCGGCTCTACTACAGCTATTTCACCTGGTACTATTGTAATAGCAGCAGTATTCTTAGATAAAACTATTAAGAATATAAAAGAAAATCCAAGGGTTGCATTAACATTTCATAGTCCAGCACCACCAAAAGAAAAAGTATCAGTAGAAGAGTCATCAAAAGTAAAAGCATATCAAGTAAAAGGTTCTGCTCAGCTTATTACATCAGGTCCAGTATATGAGAAGGTAAAAGAAATGGTAATGAAAAGACTTGGAGAATTTGCTTTAAAAATGCTAAAAGGAGCTCTTGTTATAAAAGTTGAAGAAATTTACAATCTTACCCCTGGACCTGAAGCTGGAAAGAAAATAGCTTAGGTGAATAAATATGAAGTGGTATTGGTGGCTTCTTGTAGTTATATTCTTTATACTTGGAGTTTCAACACTTATTCCAGCACCAGCTAGTAAGATATCTCTTCTTGGATATTATGCACATTGTTCATTTACAACTGAAAGCCTCGCCATTTACGGCGGGGATGAGAAAAAGTTTAATAAGTTTTTTGTATTAATTTTCATGAGTCTAGAGATGTGGTTGCCCTTAAGCACATGGATGCGGGACTGGCAACCACATAGAGATGTGGGAAGCTCTGATCCCCCTGAATGCCTCTCAGATGACAGATGTAAATCCGAATAGATGAGAGGAACTAATGATCCCCTAAAGGGAACCTTTGCCCTTTAGGGCGAGAGGAGGTCAGACCAATTAGCACTATAATATGTTGGATAATAGCTG
>QNVI01000008.1 GCA_004348015.1 Thermoproteota archaeon
GGTCTTTTAGCATTTATTATTTCAGCTAAAGCAGAAGAAGTATCAAGTATTATTATTAAACCTTCCCAATCTTCAGTTAAATCAGTTCCACCACATATTGGACATTTTGTTTCATCTTCACTTAATATATATTTACATTTTCTACATACAAATTTAATTGAGGAAGGCTTATCTTTTCTCATTATTACTTACCTTCTTTTTTAATTTCTTTTGTAGACTTATTAATATCTTCTTCTATCCAAGAAATCGCACCAAGAAATGGTTGGCGCATAGTAAGACCTATTTTACTACTACGAGATGGTCCTGAACTTAAGCTTATAGTTACTATTCTAGCTCTCACTATCATTCCTTTCTCTAATACACGATGTGTTTCTTTACCTATTAATGCACCACGTTTTTCATCATATGTTATGAAATCATCCATAATTTGAGAAATATGAATTAAACCATCAATAGGCCCGATTCTAACAAAGACACCAAAATCAGTCACATCAACTACTTCTCCTTCAATTACTTCTTGAATAACAGGTATAAATACAAGGAGATCAAAAGATACTTTATGATAAACACCACCATTGCCAGGTAAAATTTTTCCAACATCTGAAACTTTTACATTTAGAACTGCAATTATGATGCCAAGTTCACGAGAAACAGTTCCTTCATATGTAGCTCTTAGTACTTCAGTAGCTACTGCTTCTAAAGGACTATCGAATTTATCTGGTGGTATCCTAACCACATCATTAACTTGTAAAAGTTTGAACATTATTTATCACCAAATTAACTTATAGTAAACAAATAAAAATATAATATATAAATTTAATACTTAGTGAGCTAATCTAACTGGAGTCTTTTATCTTTCAGATATATTGTAGTAAGACCTAATTCTCTTAATCTCTTTCTCAATAAGATATCTGATGTTGCAACAATATAGCCCTTATTTTTTGCAACATATATAATTTTATCATCAATACTTCCAGTAATTGGCGGATCTTCTTCTATTCTAAATTTTTTACAAAGATCTAATGCAAGTTTAGCAAATTTTCTTTCTTTATTATTACCTTTAATGGATAATTTTTCAAGTTCTTTCTTGATACTTTCTATGATTATTATATCATTAAATCCAATTTCTTTTATTTGAGATATTAAATCAAAAGGTTCAGAGACAGCATAAATTATAATATTTGTATCAAGTAGAACTGGTTTATTGTATGAAGCCATATCCAATAAGTCTCCATCTATTAGAAATAAGCCTACTTATAGCAATACGCATTCCAGGTTCAGCACATAAAGGACGTTTAAGTAATAACTGAGCTTCATTCTTACGAATTGAAGTAACTACTCCTAAAGTTACTGCAGGTCCTATTACTAACATTAAGTTTTCTCTTACTTTTATTTGTTCAACTTTTTGTAAATCCTTTGTACCAACAGCTCGTTCTAATAGGAAATATTCTATAGTTATTTCATTTTGAACTGGTGGTAATGTACCAGGCTTTCCTGCAATATTACCAACAAGACTATCTGCTTTTGTAATAGAAGGATCTAAATAAGTACCAATACCTACTAAGCCTCCAGGGCCTACTTCTTCAAATATTTGTCCACCAGCCATTAGACTAGCAACGTATGTGTATATTGGCTCATAGTATGTCTTTCCTCCTTGTTCTATTTTCATACCAGGACGTATTTCTAATTCATCACCAATTCTTAATCTTCCTTGTATAAGAGAACCTCCGATTACGCCTCCTTTCAAATCTTTTGGAAAAGCACCAGGTTTATTTACATCAAAAGATCTTGCTATATATACTCTAGCAGGTTTTGTTGGATCTCTATAAGGTGTCTTTATCTTTTCTTCTAATGTCTGAATAAGATAATCAATATTTGCTCCATATAAAGCAGAGACAGGAATAATAGGGGCATTTTCTGCAATAGTTCCTTTTATAAATGAAAGAATTTGTTTATAATTTTCTAAGGCCTTTTGTTTATCTACAGCATCTATTTTATTCTGAACAATTACAATATTTTTAATTCCTGTTATTTCTAAAGCAACAAGATGTTCTCTAGTTTGTGGTTGAGGACATTCTTCATTAGCAGCAATCACTAGTATTGCACCATCCATTAATGCTGCACCTGATAGCATTGTTGCCATAAGACTTTCATGACCTGGTGCATCTACAAAAGAGACTTTTCTTAGAAAAATTGTCTTAACATTATGTATTGGACAAATTTCCTTTGTGGTATAGCATTCAGGAGGGGGGCATTCAGGACATTTTCTAAAGGTAGTATCAGCATAACCTAACTTTATAGTTATACCTCTTTTTAGTTCTTCACTATGACGAGCTGCCCATACACCACTTAATGCAGCTACAAGAGTTGTTTTTCCATGATCTACATGACCTGTAAGACCAATGTTACACTCTGGCTGTTTGTTCTCGCTCATTCTTCTCCTCCTTTATAACTAAGTTTATTTGTACAATGTCTTCTGTTATTGTATTGCCTCTTACTAGTTTTTTCCTTCTCTCTCCTTTTCTTTTTGGATGATAACCAGGGGGACCGGCAAGTAGTACATATTTCTTTCCTCCACCTTGTATATCAGGACGCATAGGAATGCCGCTTTTATCACTTCCACCAGTTATAACAAGCTTCTTATTAGGATAACCAAATGGCGTTCCATCAATGGAGTCGCCTATTTTTAATCCAATAAAAGCATGAGCTAGTTCGTTTTTAACTACTGCTGTTTTTGATGTGCCATCTTCTGGATTAGATATTACTAATTTAAATTCTACCAATTAGATCACCATTTCAGTTTTAAAATCAATTAAAATACTACTTATAATTCTTTCGTAGTACTAAATTTTAATAGTTCCACTCTCGGTTGGAGGTTTCGTCCTTCAGAGCGGAGAGCTGTTTTAAGAAAAAGCTTAAAAGCTTATAAATATCTTGATACAACCTACATATGAAGTTGG
>QNVI01000009.1 GCA_004348015.1 Thermoproteota archaeon
GGTTGGAGGTTTCGTCCTTCAGAGCGGAGAGCTGTTTTAAGAAAAAGCTTAAAAGCTTATAAATATCTTGATACAACCTACATATGAAGTTGGGCAGTGCGAGCTTAGCAGGCAATTAGCACGGCCTCCTCGATGCTGACGACGGGGCCTGAATAATGATGTCGCACCCGTGAGGGGCCCTGATCGGTGATGGAAAGCCCTAGTGGGTGTAGAACCCTCGCTATTCATGGCAGGAACCGTCAGCTTTTTGGAACACTACATTTAAATATTACAAACTCCCCAAAATCCATTATGTTGGAGGTTTGAAAATGTACAAAATAGAAGAAGAGGAATTTGAAGAGGAATGGGAAGAAGAGGAAGAAGAATTCGAAGAGGAATGGCCTGAAGAAGAAGAAGAATGGGAAGAAGAAGAGGAATGGCCTGAAGAAGAAGAAGAATTTGAAGAGGAAGAAGAATGGTAATCTTCTATTTTTTCTTTTTAGGTGAGTAATCTTGGAATTTTGTCCAAAATGTGGTAAACTTCTTGTTCCTGTAAAAAAGGACGATAAAACTATTCTTGTATGTAAATATTGTAATTATGAGAAATTAGTAGAACCAACAAGTAGTTATAAAATTGTACAACAAGTTGAAGAAGGAAAAAGAAGGAAAACCTTAGTATCAGAAGAACCTATAGGAATAAAGAAAAGAAAAGAAGAAGAAAAAGAGCTAATTAGTGATTACTACAAGGTTTTCTTAGAGAGTTATGAAGAAGAAAGCGAAGAACAAGAATAAACAATAAAACCATTCGGTGAAAGCCTTGGTCAGAATTGCAGTAGTCGACATTGACTTTTGTAAACCTAGTAAATGTAATAAAGAATGTATAAGATTTTGTCCTATGGTAAGAAGTAATGCAGAGGCTATAAGATTTGATGAAGAGAAGAATATACCAATAATTTCAGAAAATTTATGTAGTGGATGTGGAATTTGTGTAAAAAAATGTCCATATGATGCAATTAAAATTGTAAATCTTCCAGATGAAATTGAAGAAGATTGTGTTCATAGATATGGTCCAAATTCTTTTAAGTTATATAGACTTCCAGTACCAAGAGAAGGAGTAGTGCTAGGATTATTAGGGCCAAATGGTACTGGAAAATCAACATCATTAAAGATATTATCAGGTATAATAAAACCAAATCTTGGAAATTATGAATCTCCACCAGATTGGAAAACAATTTTAAGATTTTTCAGAGGTACTGAGCTTTATGAATATTTCAAAAAATTATCAGAGAGAAAACTCAGAATTATATTAAAACCTCAATATATAGATGAAGCTCCAAAAAATATTTCAGGAACAGTAAGAGAAATTCTTAAAAGAATTGATGAAAAAGGAAAATTTGATGAAGTTTGTGATACATTACTATTAAAATCAATTCTAGATAAGGATATACATCATTTAAGTGGAGGAGAACTTCAAAGAGTTGCTATTGCTGCAGTAGCATTAAGAAATGCTGATGTATATATATTTGATGAACCATCAAGTTATTTAGATATATATCAACGTCTTAAAATGGCATCTCTTATTAGAGATCTAGCAAAAGAATCTAAATATGTAATAGTAGCAGAACATGATCTTGCAGTACTGGATTATTTATCTGATTATGTATGTATTTTTTATGGAAAGCCAGGAGTATATGGAATTATTTCTAAACCTTATGGGGTTAGAGTAGGAATTAATTTGTATATTAATGGTTATTTACCTGACGAAAATATGAAATTTAGATCATATTCAATAACTTTTGATCTTTCTCCTATTCCAAATGAATGGAGACCAGAGGATTTACTTTTAAGATGGCCTAGTTTTACCAAAGAAATTGGAGATTTCAAATTAACTGCTCTTCCAGGAGAAATACATAAAGGAGAGATAATTGGTATTGTTGGACCTAATGGTATTGGAAAAACAACCTTTGTAAAAATTATATCAGGTGAATTACAACCAACACAAGGATATATTGAAAACTTTGGAATAAATATAAGCTATAAGCCTCAATACATATTTCCAGAGGCTAATAAAAAAGTAAGAGATTATTTTGATCCATCAGTAATAGAAGATCCATGGTTTAAAGAAGAAATAATAAAACCATTAGGAATTGAATTATTACTTGATAGAAGAGTAGATACTTTAAGTGGAGGAGAACTTCAAAAAACATTTGTTGCTGTATGTTTATCAAAAGATGCTAAAATATTCTTATTAGATGAACCTACTGCCCATTTAGATGTTGAAAATAGACTTAATGTTGCTCGTTGTATAAAAAGAATTGTAGAGAAAAAGAATGCAGCTGCTTTTGTAGTTGAACATGATATAGTAACTATTGATTTAATGGCTAATAGTATAATGGTATTTTCAGGAGAGCCAGGAAAAAATGGAATAGCCAACCCTCCAACCTCATTGAGAAAAGGGATGAATCAATTTCTGAAGGAATTAGGAATTACCTTTAGAAGAGATCCCCAGACTAAAAGACCTCGTGTAAATAAAAAAGGATCATGGCTTGATAGATATCAAAAAGAAATTAATGAGTATTATTATACAGAAATAACTGCTGAAGATTTAAAAGCTTAAATATCTGAATATTTTTACTTCTCTTTGATAAATATGATCCGTCTCACATTAATGATGGTATTTCTTACTCTTATATTTGTAGCATTAGGATATGCTATAGGATTAGTATTTGGTGCTCCTGAAACTATAGCATTATTTGCCCTAATACTTGCAGCAATATTTAATTTAATCTCATACTTCTATAGTGATAAAATTGTTCTTTTAATGAGTCATGCCAAAATAGTAAGTGAAAGAGAATATCCTGATCTTCACAATATCGTTTCAAAAGTTGCCATGATGGCAGGTCTTCCAAAACCAAAGGTAGCCATTATTGATACAAAAGTTCCAAATGCTTTTGCAACTGGAAGAAATCCAAAGAATTCAGTTGTAGCAGTTACTAAAGGATTACTAGAAATATTAAATGAAAGTGAACTTGAAGGAGTTATATCTCATGAGATAGCACATATAAAACATAGAGATATATTAATATCATCTGTTGTTGCTACTATTGCTGGAGCTATAAGTTATTTAGCATTTATAGGAAGATATAGCATATTCTTTGGAGATGAAAGAAATAGAAATGCTAGTCTTATAGCATTCTTATTGAGTATACTAGCGCCTTTTGCAGCATTATTAATACAAATGGCAATTTCAAGAGGTAGAGAATATGAAGCTGATAGAGAAGGAGCTATGATATGTAAAAAACCTCTATCTTTAGCAAGTGCTTTAGAGAAAATAGAAAGATATGCAAGATCAGGCATAATGATGAATATAAATCCATCAACAAGTCCTTTATGGATAGTAAATCCATTTAGAGGATATACATTACTTGAATTATTCTCAACCCATCCTCCTACATGGAAAAGAATAGAAAAATTAAAAGCCATGGCAATGGGAATTATACAATAGAACTATAAATAAAAGTGAGATCATTGGAAAAGGAAAAAAAGAAACCATACATATATCCTCATAAGCACTGTATTTATTGTGGAAAAATGATAACTGTAGAAGGAAGAGATTATTGTTTAAAATGCAAACCAGAACATGAAAAAGAAACTTCTAAAATTCAACGATCAAAAAAGATACAAAAATTCATTAATTATTATATTATTGCTGTTTTAGTATTATTCATAATTATAATAGCTTATTATTCTTTTCATTGATATATTTATAATGATTTAATTGATTTTACTTAATATTTTTTCTATATAGATTTTATAAGTAAAGCTTATATCATATAAATTTTATAATTAGTTATTAACATAATATCATTTAGGAGAGAAAAAGTATGCATAGAGATATGCTAATAGGATCTTCATTATTAATTGTTTCAATAATAATAATAATTGCATATATATGGCTTGTCTTCTTTACAGCATGGGATCTATTGATTCTTAAACTAACTGGAAGTATTGCCATAATAGCTATTTTTGGAATACTTGCATGGATAGGTTATACTCTTGCAACTACTCCACCACCAAAACCTATTGAAGAAATAGAAAAAGAAATTGAAGAGGAAATGAAGAAAACCGAAGAAACAAAGAAGGAAAATGCATAATTTCTTATTTTATTTTTATTTTGATGTTAACCATAAGAAATCAAAATATGAATTAGCAATATCTACAAGGCCAGGATGATTTGCCCATATTGCTATATTACCATCTGAACCTTCTATAAGAAGTATAATTTCATTATTATCTACTATAATTCCACCTCCAAACATAGTATCTCTTATTTTTACCTTAGAAAATTCCATAAAAATTTTTGATATGTTAATATCTGAGGTTAGTATATTTATTTCAACTCCTTGATTTTTTATTGTAATAAGTATGGGTATTATCTTATCTATAAACCACTTAGAGACTTCAGGAATAGCAATTTTAACTTCTTTTTTTGAAGATAATAAAATTTCACTTATTTTATTTATTATTTCTTCTTTTTCTTTTATTATCCATATATTTGATTTTTCAAAATTCTTTTTTAATAATTGTTTTAATTTATTAAATTTTTTATCTATTTCCTCTTTAATCATAAATTTATATTCTTCAATTCCATTTTCCTTTATATAATATATCTTTGGTCTTTCATTTGAAGAAATTATTAATGATTTTTTCTCAAGATTTGAAAGTATATTATGTATTTTTGTATATGGAATATTACTTCTCTTACTTATATCCTTTGCATCCCCACTTTTACTTAATATAGCTAAATAAACTTTAGCCTCACTTTCTGTAAGACCACATTCTTTTAATATATTAATCAACTCATTCATACTATTATTAGTATGAAAATTTTCAAATATACTTTTTTAAGTAATGAAATTTCGATATTTATGAGGGTTTTAAAAACTACAAAAAGTCTATGTCCTGAATGTCTAAATGTAATTGATGCAGAAATTTATGAAGATAATGGTGTTGTCTTTATAAGAAAAACCTGTCCAAAACATGGATATTTTGAAGATATTTATTGGAGTGATTATAAATTATTTGAAATGGTAAATAAATATGAATATATTGGTGATGGAATAAAAAATCCTAGAACTGATAATAAATTAGGTTGTCCATATGATTGTGGAATTTGCCCAACTCATAAATCTCATACTGTTCTTGCTATTATTGATGTGACAAATAGATGTAATCTTAGATGTCCAATATGTTTTGCAAATGCTGCAGCAACTGGTTATGTTTATGAGCCAACAATAGATGAAATAAGAGAAATGTTAAAAAATTTAAGAAGTAATCAGCCAGTAGCTCCAAATTCTATTCAATTTTCTGGAGGAGAACCAACAGTNAGAGATGATTTGCCAGAAATTATATCCATGGCAAAAGAATTAGGTTTTCATCATGTAGAAGTAAATACTAATGGTATTCGTATTGCTAAAGATCCTGATTATTTGAAAAAATTATTAGATGCTGGATTAAGTACATTATATCTTCAATTCGATGGTTTATCACCTGAGCCTTATATTACTGCAAGAGGTGTTAACTTACTAGATATAAAATTAAAAGTAATTGAAAATGCAAGAAAATTAGGATTGGATAGTATAGTCTTAGTACCAACTGTTGTGAGAGGAGTAAATGATAATCAAATTGGATCAATAATAAAATTTGCTGCAAATAATAGTGATGTTGTAAGAGGAGTTAACTTTCAGCCAGTTTCTATAACTGGAAGAATTGATAGAGAAAAACTTAAAGAAATGAGAATTACTATTCCAGATGTAATTAAATTAGCAGAAGAACAAACTAATGGTGAGTTAAAAGCAAGTGATTTCTATCCTATACCTGTAGTTGTTCCTATTTCAAAAGCAATAGGTGCTATAAAAGGAAGAAGATATCAAGAATTTACAAATCATCAGCATTGTGGAATGGCAACACTTATTATTTCTGAAAATGGTAAAATAACCCCAATAACAAGATATGTAAATGTTGAAAAATTCATGGAATCTATGAAGAAAATTTATGAATCTAATAGTGGTATAAAGTCTAAGTTATATCTAATTAATGCATTAAGATATGTCTCTTTTTCTATGATTAAAGAGTTATTACTACCTGTATTTCTACATGGAGATTATGATAGTCTGGGAAATTTTATGAGAAGAGTAGTATTGATAGGCTGTATGCATTTTATGGATCCATATAATTTTGATTTGGAAAGAGTACAGAGATGTACTATACATTATACAGTTCCTAATGGAAAAATAATTCCTTTCTGTACTATGAATTCTATTCATAGACCTACAATAGAGCGTATGTATAGCAAATGATTTTATTCATGACTAAAGCTAGGACTTTACAACTGGAAGCCTCGCCTTTCAAGGCGGGTCAGACCAAAATATTTTTATAATATTTTTTAATGTTTTTATTTGGTTTCATATGGGTGGAGGAAAGAAAGGAAAACCAAAACTTGCAAAGGAATTAGCTCCTATTAAAGAAAAGGAAAAGAAGAAAGAAGAGAAAAAGGAAACTAAAGTATATACAGGTCTTTTAGTAGATCAAAAGACATTAGAAGATATAAAGAAAGATATTATGAAAATGAAATTTATTACACCTTATCAATTACATTCAAAATACAATATAAAGTATAGTGTAGCAAAAGATATTATTGAAATGTTTGAAAGTCAAAAATTATTGAAAGCAATTAAAACAGGACGTAGATTAGGAATATATGTTCCTGCATCTTAATTATCATATCTCAAGAAATTCAGGTTTTTCTTTTAAATTTATTATTGGAACTGCAACCCATCCTGGCTTTGTTCCATCAGAGAATATAACTTCTTCTTTCTCATCCATTTTTACAAGCACGTACTTTCCATTAATAGATCTTTCACTTGAGTAATAGTAGAATATTGGGAGTCCATATTTATCATAGTAATTATTATATACTCCAAGAACTCCATAATAATGTCTATTATTATGAATAAAATGTAACAAATATATAGGCTGACCCATGGACATAGTAAAAGCTACTAATCTTGCAAGATCTTTTATATCTTCAACTTCTATATTTTTTGATACTTCCATGATTAATACTATTTCAATTCTCTCTAATATTTTTATTATTCATTATCAATTTATTTTTAAACTGAAAAATATTATAATTATTTTGGTGCTAAAATTGGAATTAGAAGAAATAATTAAGGCATTAAAAGAAGGTAATATAAGTGAAGAAGAAGCTATAAAAAGAATAAGACTATTAGCAGTTAAAGAATTGGAAAACTTATGTTTAGATATTTCTAGGGGTATAAGAAAAAAAATACCTGAAATAATACTTGCTGAAGGAAAAACTGATGAAGATCTTTTAAATGCAATTAAAAATTTCATAAATGAAAAAGGCTATGCTATAGTTAGTAGAATATATCCTCAACAAGTAGAACTAGTAAAGAATAACATAAAAGCTAAAAGAATAAATTATTATGAAAAAGGAAGAGTTTTAGCATTAAGAATGGGCGATCCAAAACCATTAAGAGACCCTCCTATTGCAGTAATAACTGCAGGTAGTGCAGATATTTATGTTGCTGAAGAAGCAAGAGCAATAATTAATGAATTAGGATTTAAAACTATAACTTTTTATGATGTAGGAATTGCAGGTCTACAGAGAATATTCCCTGTGGTAAGAAGATGTATGGAAGAAGGAGTAGAAGTTGCTATAGTAATTGCTGGAATGGAAGGTGCTTTACCATCAGTATTCAGTAGTTTATTTTATGGAATTGTAATTGGAGTTCCAACATCTATTGGATATGGGTATGGTGGAGGAGGAATAGGTGCATTAATGACTATGCTTCAATCCTGTAGTCCAGGGGTATTAGTTGTTAATATAGATAATGGTGTTGGAGCAGCTATTGCTGCTGTTATGATATCAAGCTTAGCTTCTAAAGACAAGATATAGTAAATATGCTATAAGGATTATTAGTGGAAAATAAAATATTAGAATTTCAAATAGTAATTGAAATATTATATCTCCTAGTAACCTATTAATTAATAAAAATCCATCTATAATTGCTAATATTATTATGGCAACTAAAATTGCTTTTATTTCTTCTTCCATAATTTCCCAATTCTCATATTTTATTATTAATTTTTTTATTAATTGTTATTATAATATGCGTCAGGCCGCCCATCAATCTTTCATAGTATAAACTCAAGAGACCGTTGTCTCTTCATCCGCCATAATAAAATACAAAAAAGAAGCTTAAATTTTTAATTCTAATAAATTAATTAGTTCTCTAATACCTTCTCCTGTTTTAGCACTTGTTACTACAACTTTTATGTTTGGATTTGCTTCTAAGGCATCTCTTACTAAAGAATTTATATCAATTCCCATGTATACTGCCATATCTTTTTTATTAATTACTCCTATATCTGCAACTCTGAATATGTCTTGTTTCTTTTTTATCATATACTCTCCTTCAGTAACACTTACAACAACTATCCTTTTATGAGCTCCTAAAGGAAAATCTGCTGGGCATATTAAATTTCCAACATTCTCTATAAATATTATATCAATATTTTTACGAAGAAGATTTTTTGCTGCTTTTCTTACCATTAAAGCATCAAGATGACATTCTTTTCCAGTATTTATTTGAATAGAAGGAACTCCATACTTACTTATTCTTTCAGCATCTATTGTTGTAGAAGTATCTCCAGCAATTACTCCTATTCTATACTTTTCTTTTAATATTTCTACTAATCTTTCAATTATTGTAGTTTTTCCTGAACCTATTGACCCCATTATATCAAAAACTTTTACATTATATCTATTAAACATTTTTCTATTAAGATTAGCAATTTTCTCATTAGCCTTTAAAAAATCTTCTTCTAATTCTATATCTAAGGCTTCTCCTTCACTAGATTTTATAACTTTAACCTTCATAAATCCACCAAATAAAATAAAAAATTTATACTTTTTAATCTTATGTTAGTTTATGAGCAAAACAGTAATAATATGTCCTTATTGCGGGAAAAAATTTAGTTTGACATATGCTAGAGCATTTGCATGTTCAGGATGTGCACAAGCAACTTTTGGAGAATGTGGATATGTAAGATGTCCTTTTTGTAAAAAAGAATTTAAAGTATGAAAATTTAGGAATCATTGTATGCTTGCTCCTATATTCTCCTTTATTTCTCTTAAGATTATAGCAGTTTCTGTACTTACAACACCATCAATAGCTCCTATTGTGTCTATAACTTTAGTTAAAGCTGATTTATCAGCTACATCTACTCTCAATATTAAGTAATATGGTCCTGTAACATCATATGCTTCTGTTATTTCATTTAATGTTTTAATGGCTTCTATAACCTGAGAATATTTCTTTGGATCTGCTTTTACAAGTATAAATGCTGATAAAGGCTTTCCAATATGTGCTGGGGATATTACTGTTCTAAATCCTTTAATTACTCCCATTTTCTGTAATCTTTTTACTCTTAAAAATACAGCTGCTCCACTTATTCCAATTTCTCTTGCAATTTTTGAAAAGGAAATACGTGCATCCTTCTGTAATTTTTTTAATATTAATTTATCAATCTCATCAATTTCTTGACTCATTCTCTATCCCCTTTTTACAATTTACTAAATACTTTTTGAATAAATGCATAATTAAACATTCCTCTATAGGTATCTTTGCCTCTTCTATATCATAATCTCCATAAGTTACTTTTGCTCCTCTTACTATTGCTACTGGTATACTTTCAGAAGTTTCTCCCATTACAATTAATGCTGCACTTGCAATATTATCAGCAATTGCTAAACGCTTTATCCTCATAGGTCTTTCATATAAATCTTTCATTCCTCTTAAATCTTCAATTGGTTTAAATCCAGATATGCCAAGTGCAATAGCACTATTTCCCATTCTCATAGGTAATACTCTACTATCAGTTATTAATATACAGACATCAAATCCCATTTCCATGAATTTATTTCTCAATATCTTTGCTTCTTTTTGAGGATCTTCTGGCCAGAGTACTACATAACCTGGAGGGGCATTTGATTGATCAACTCCAGCATTTGCTACAATTATTCCATTTTTTATAGTCAAAAGAGCATTTTTTACTCCTCCAATTACCATATCTGCTTCTTTTAATACTACTTCTACAAATCTTGGATCCATATCATAAATTAATGAAAGTTCTTTTGCTTTATCAGAAGGAATAATATCAGATAATTTTAATATCCTACCATTAGCTGTAGATATTATCTTAGCAGAAAATACAAGTATGTCCTTATCTAAAATTTTCAAATTATTTCTTTCAATACTCTCTAATACTATCTTTACAATATCATCTCCTGGCTTTATTAAAGGTGTTTTAATACCAAAAATACTTATCATAAAAAGAAAATTTATATCTTAATATTTAAATTCACTTTTTGGTGATCATATGGGTGCTACTATATTAGTAGGTGGATTCTTTGGAGATGAGGGGAAAGGCGATTAGCCCCCCAAAGGAAAAATTGCATCATATCTAGGATATAATGATAATTATGATATAGCTGTGAGGACTGGAGCAATTAATGCAGGACATACAGTAATTCATGAAGGAAAAGAGATAAAACTAAGAATAGTTCCATGTGCATTTCTAAATAAAAAAACAAGATTACTCATAGGAGCTGGAGCGCTTTACAGTATAGATGTTTTAATGAAGGAAATTGAAATAACAAATTCAAAAGATAGAATAGGTATTGATGCAAATAGTGGTATAATTTTACCAGAGCATATAGAAAGAGAAAGAAAAGATGAATTTTTAATGAAAGTAGTAGGATCAACAGGATCAGGTGTTGGAGTTGCAATGATGGAAAGAATTTTACGTATATTAAAACTTGCTAAGGATTTTGAAATTTTAAAACCATTCATAACAGATGTATCTTCAGAAGTAATTAATTGTATTGAGAAAGGTGGTAAAGTATTAATTGAAGGTACTCAGGGCACATTTTTATCTTTATATCATGGTACATATCCTTATGTTACAAGTAGAGATGTTACAGCATGTGGAGTATGTAGTGAAGTAGGCATTGGACCAAAGGATGTTGATGAAGTAATAGTTGTATTTAAATCATATGTTACAAGAGTAGGAGGAGGTCCATTGGAAGGTGAAATTCCTGAAGAAGAAGCTATTAAAAGAGGATGGATGGAAATTGCATCTGTAACAAGAAGAAAAAGAAGAGCAGCGCCTTTTAATTTTAAATTAGCAGAAAAAGCAGTAAAGATAAATAGTGCCACTCAAATAGCATTAACAAAACTTGACGCATTATTTCCAGATTGTAGAGGTAAAAGAAAATTTGAAGAATTATCATTAGAAGCAAGAAAATTTATTGAAGAAATTGAAGATAGATTAAAAATTCCAGTAACGATTATTGGGACAGGACCTTCTACTTTAGATATAATTGATAGAAGAGAACAGTAATATTAAGGAACTGTTACTGATTTTGCTAAATTCCTAGGTCTATCAGGATCTAATCCTTTGAAAACTGCAGTATAATATGCAAATAATTGAAGTGGAATAGTACATAAAATTGGATATAAAATATAATTAACAAATGGTACTTCAAAATACTCATCTGAGATTTCTTTAATTTCTTCATCTCCTTCAGTTATTATTGAAAAAATTTCAGCTCCTCTTGCTTTCATTTCCATAATATTCCCAATAATTTTTTCTCTTGTATTATCTCTTGGTGCTATAAATACACAAAGAAATCCTGGCTCAATAAGTGATATGGGACCATGTTTAGATTCTCCAGCAGGATATCCTTCAGCATGTATATAACTTATTTCCTTTAATTTCAAAGCACCTTCAAGTGCAGTTACTAAGTTTATTCCTCTTGCTAGGAAGTATGCATTTTGTTTTAGAGAATATTTTAATGCAATATCCCTTATTTTATCAGATTTTTTGAGGATTTCTTCAGTTATTTTTGGAATATTATTGACTTCATCTATTAGCTTATTATAATCTATTTCATTTATTTTTCCTTTTTTTAATCCAAAGCGTAAAAATAATAAAATTATAGAAATTAATTGAGTAAGAAAAGTTTTTGTTGCTGCAACACCTATTTCAGGACCACTTTGTGTACATATATAAACATCAGATAAATTTGTTATCGAAGATCCTAATGTATTTGTAATACCAATAATTTTTGCACCCTTTGATTTTGCATATCTAATTGCATTTAATGTATCAGCAGTTTCACCAGATTGAGATATAGCAATTACTGTAGAATTATCAAATAATGATAATGTCTCTATAAATTCTGAAGATATTATTGGTCTCATATCCATAGATAAAAGATGAGATGCAAGATATGAACCAAAAAGACATGCATGATAAGATGTACCAGATCCTGTAAGATAGACTTTTTTATTTTCTAAATATTCTATTGCTCTATCAATATATATTAGAGGAATTTTTAATGTATCAGAAATTGCTCTTGGTTGCTCAAATATTTCTTTTATCATAAAATGAGGATATCCTGATTTTTCAGCTAATTCTAAATTCCATGGTATTTCATTATATTCTAATTTACAAATTTCTCCATTTAGATCTTCTGCATGAACTTTATTTTCTTCTAAAATTACTATTTTATCTTCAGGAACTACTGCTATATTTTTAGTATAAGGAAGTAAAGCAGGTATATCAGAAGCACAAAATACTCCTTTATTACTAATTCCAATAACCAATGGGCTTTCTCTTCTATAACAAATTATTTTATTTGGTTCCATTGTGCTTATAATTGCACATGCAATTGATCCTTTTAATATTTTAAATGTATTCTTAATAGCTTCTTTAAATGATAATCCGCTATTTACAAAATCTTCAATAAGATGAGCAATTATTTCACTATCTGTTTTAGAAGAAAATTTATGACCTTTTTTTATTAATTCCTCTCTTAATTGTAAAAAATTCTCTAGAACTCCATTATGTACAATAGCTATTCTTCCTGAACAATCTGTATGAGGATGAGCATTTTCTTTTGAAGGTGCACCATGTGTTGCCCATCTAGTATGTCCAATTCCAATATTACTTTTAATATTATTCAAATCAAGATTTTCTATGAATTCATTAAGTTTTCCTTTATTTTTCCTTATTATTATTTCATTATTATTTATAATAGCAATTCCTACTGAATCATAACCTCTATACTCTAGTCTCTTTAAACCATCTAAAATCTTTTCTAAAGCTTCTTCACTTATACATCCAAATATTCCACACAAATATTTATCACCATTAATTTTTTAATACTTTCATAATCTCTTCATTTAATATATCATAGATTATTTTACCATCAACTTTTCCCCTATAAATTTTCATAATCTCTCCCATAAGTTTTTTTGTAGCTCTTTCTCCTTCCTTCTTTACTATTTCTATATTCTCATCTATAATTTCTTTTGCCTTCTTTCTCACTTCTACAAGATCTACAGGGATAAGAGATAGGGCTTTTATTGCATCATCTATTCCCTTTCCTTTATTATTAGCTAACCATCTCAGTATATCAGTAATAGCTTCTTTAGCAAATTTTCCATTACTCATTCTCATAAATAATTCATAAATAATATTCTTATCAAAAGAATCTACATCTATTCCTTCTCTTTTTAACATTTTAAATGTATATTCAAATGTTGAAGCAATAAGAGAAGCATTTATTTTACTTTTTTTAACAATTTCCTCAAATATAGAAGAATAAGGAGAATCTACAATAAGAGAAGCTAAATCATAACTTAATCCATATTCTTTCATAAATCTATTTATTTTAATTTCAAAAGTTTCTGGGAGATTTGATTTTATTTGATTTAATAGTTCTTCAGTTATTACCATAGGAGGTATGTCTGTTTCAGGATACATTCTAGCAGCACCTGGCATTGGTCTCATAAAATGAGTTGTTCCATCAGGATTTGCAGCTCTTACTTCAGATGGAACTCCAATAAATGCTTGTTCTATTCTCCTTATTATAGCAATAAGTGCATTTCTACAAGCTTTTTCTTCACCTACAACTATGACTATACAATCCTTATCTTCAGCTCTAAGTTTTTCTCTTAATAGTTTTACTTCATCTTCTTTAATACCATAAGCTGGAAGCTCATCAGTATGAAAAATTCCTCCTATTCCACCATAAACTTTTGCATAATCAGCAAGCTCAGTTCCAAATCTTCTATTTGGTTGTATTTCTTCTTTTAATATTCCCTTGAATCCCTTAAGTAATATTGCCAATACTTTACCATTATTTTGAATAGCCTTCTTTATTATTTTACACTCAGTAGAAGAAAATATTTCAGTCACATCATAAATTTTTCCATCAGGTAATGGATTATTTTTTATTAAATCTCTTATTTTTAATAAATTTTTTTGCCTCATTATCTCATAATCTACAACTATTGGAATTAATTTAAGCTCTTGAACACCTTTTATTTCAACTCTTGCTCCTCCTTCAATAGAAATATTTAAATCTTGTCTTATTGTTCCTATTCCCCTTTTAACTTTACCAGTAGATTGTAAAATTCTTCCAATTTTTAATGCAACTCTACGAGCTTGTTCTCCACTATGAATCTCTGGTCCTGTGGTTATTTCTATTAATGGTATTCCAAGTCTATCAAGACGATAGACTATATAGTCCTCTGTTTCTGAAATTTTTCTTGCAGAATCTTCTTCAAGACAAAGAGATCTTATAGAGATTCTTCCATCTTCATCATCTATCCATCCATTAAATGCTATTTTTGCAGTTCTTTGAAATCCAGTAGTATTTGAACCATCAATTACAATTTTCCTCATAACATGTACTTCATCTACAGGTATCATATTTAGCATTAAAGCAACTGTTAATGATATCATTACTGATTCTTTATTAATTTCATGTGGTGGTTCCTCATCAAGTTCTACTAAACATACTGAATCATAATATCCTTGATAATAAAAATACTTCTTTTTCTCAAATTCAAAAATAGCTGCTTGATCGATTTCACCTAATTCACTTGCTACAGGTCTTAGCATTCTCATAATAGTAAAATGAGGTTCATCATCTCTCAAAATAGTAGGACAATTGCAGAATAATTTCTTTGAAGTATCTAATTGTTGATGAATTTCTAGACCTATTTTAACTTCCATTTTATCACCAATATTCACTTCTTTCTGAAATTTCTCCTGAAATATTTGTAAGAAATAAATTCCTTATTTCTTCTTTATCATTAGTTTGTGCTAAAATCCACATGAGTTTTACAAGAGCAGTTTCAGGAAGCATGTCTTCTGCTGGTATTACACCCATGGATAATAACATTCTTCCTGTACTATATACATTCATATTTATTCTTCCATAAATACATTGAGAAGTCATTACTACTGTAATTCCATTTTCTATTGCTCTTTTTATTGCTGGAAAAATATATTCAGGAGCATGTCCAAGACCTGTACCTTCAATTACTATTCCATGATATTTTTTCTCTATCAGAAAATCAAAAATTTCTATTGGTATGCCAGGAAAGGATTTTATTAATACAACTTTATTATCAAATTTTGCTTTTAATTCTAATTCTCCTCCTCTTCTTTTATATGGCTCATATACTTCTATTTTATTTCCAATAATTTTTGCTAATGGTTTTGAATTAATGGTTTGAAAAGCATCTCTTCTACTTGTATGCATTTTCCTAGTTCTAGTTCCACGATGTACAATTAATTCATTATCAGATGATGATGCATGCATTAATACTCCTACTTCAGCAAAAGGGGCTTTTACTGCAGTAAATATTGCAGCTTTAAGATTCAAATAAGCATCAGAAGAAGGTCTATCTGAAGATCTTTGTGAACCAACTAATATTACGGGAATAGGAAGATTTCTTAAGGAAAATGAAAGAGCTGCTGCAGTATATCCCATAGTATCTGTTCCATGAGTTAATACAATTCCCTCAACACCTTCATCAATATGTTTTTTAATTGCATATGCCATAGATGTCCAGTATTCAGGTATTATATTTTCACTCAATAAATTGAATAATATTTCAGTCTTTATATTTGCAATTTCTCCAATTTCTGGAATAGCTCTATATAAATCTTCAGCAGTTAAAGCTGGACTTACTGCACCTGTTCTATAGTCTATTTTACTAGCTATTGTTCCACCAGTACTTATTATTGAAACTTTTGGTAAATTAGATAAAGATTCTTTTATTTTTTGAATTACTTTAGAATTTTCTTCTTTTGAAGATCCTTCTATTATTTTTTCTATATGTTCAATAGAATCTACAGATAGACCAATATTATATCCATCATCAATTTTTATAACTATATGTAGATCATCACCAATTTCAGATCTTGGTATTAAAATTCCTTTAAAAATTGCTTTTTTTGTTTTCACTAATATTCTATCTCCAATATTTACTTCATATTTTTTTAATAATTCTAAAGCTCTTCCTCTATATCCAGAATTCATAATTTACACCATAATCTAATACATTATATAAAATATATTCTAAAAATTTTTTATGAATATAGAAATTTTTATAATATTGATTTTCAAAAATATACCAAAACTTTATTAAATATGATTCTTAATTAAAAAGAGGGAATAATAATGCCAAAGAAGAGAAAGAGTAGAGGTAGAAGTAAGGGAGATAAAGGAAGATCATCAAAAGTTCAATGTGATGTATGTGGAGCTTGGGTTCCAAGAGATAAAGTAATAAAGGTAACAAAACCAGTTTCTATAGTTGATCCTCAATTAGAAAAAGAACTTAAAAAACAAGGAGCTTTAATATTCAAAAGAGTTGTAACAAAGAATTATTGTGTATCTTGTGCTATATTCCATGGCATTGTTAAAGTAAGATCAAAGGAAGAAAGAAAAGTAGAAAAACCACTATCATGATGAGATGTTTCATAATTAAAGCAAGTGAAGCTAGAACTTCTCCTGATTTTTCTTTAAAATCTTTATCTATGTATAGAATGGACTTAATAGCAAGATGTATTATTGCAGCATTTTCTAAGCCAAGTGGTATAAGAAAAAATGTTGTTCTTCATATTGTATTAGAAGGACCACCTAATCCTCCTATTACTGTAAGTATTAATGGAGAAGAATTAGAATTTATGCCAATAAGTGAAATTAAAGCTGCAGAAATAGTCTATAATGCATTAGCAAATAAACCAAATAAAGGCGTATATGTAAGAAGAAAGAGTTTTTCAGAAGTTGTAATGGAAAATCTAAATAATGAAATTTTTTATTTACATGAAAATGGAACTGATATTAATAATATAAAAATAACAAGAAATCCTATATTCATACTAGGAGATCATAAGGGAATAGATAAAGAAAGTGAAAAATTTTTAGATAAAATTGGAGTAAGAAGAGTAAGTTTAGGCCCAATATCATATTTATCAAGTCATTGTATTACTATTGTTAATTATGAATTAGATAATAGAGGATTCTGACCTCCTCCCTGTTCTGAAGGGTAAAGGTTCCCTTTAGAG
The DNA here is from genome assembly GCA_004348015.1 of Thermoproteota archaeon. Taxonomy (GTDB): domain Archaea; phylum Thermoproteota; class Methanomethylicia; order Methanomethylicales; family Methanomethylicaceae; genus WYZ-LMO11. Next base: position 17,500 of record QNVI01000009.1, read on the forward strand.
CGGCTCGTTTTCTCTCATCTATTTGTATTTACATTTGAGAGGCATTCAGGAGGATAGA